>CAZZJX010000335.1:0-1303 GCA_964654845.1 uncultured Dehalococcoidales bacterium | reverse complement strand
CCTCCACCCCGGCAAGGTTGACTCCGAGGTCGTTCATCAGCGTCTTGATCTGGCGCAGCCTCTCGATGTCCCTCTGGGAGTAGAAGCGCACCCTACCCCGGGAACGCGATGGCTCAATGAGCCCCATCTTTTCATAGTAGCGCAGGCTCTGGGCGTGGATGCCCAGTATCCTGGCTGCAACACTGATCACATAACAGGGTTCGGTATCATCAAACATCATTTCTTATCACCTCCGCGGAGCTTCTTGAATTCCTGGAAAAGCTCCTTTTCCTTTTCGGTTAACTTAGTGGGCATGACCACCTTCACCTTGGCGAAGAGGTCGCCCTTTTTGCCGTCGCCCATCTTGGGCATGCCCTGCCCGGCGAGGCGGAAAACCTTGCCATTCTGAGTTTCGGGAGGTATCTTGAGGGATACGTTCCCCTTCAACGTGGGCACCTTCACCTCGCCGCCGAGCACGGCATCGGAAAGGGGAACCTCAACCTCCACATGGAGGTCACCATCTTTCCGCTGAAAGATACGGTGAGGTCTCACCGAGACCAATAAATAGAGGTCGCCGTTTGAGCCACTGCCAGAGCCTGGCCCACCCTTGCCTGCCATCCGTATCCTTGAGCCATTCTTCACTCCGGGCGGGATCTTGACTTCGAGGCGCTGCGGCTGCAGCAATCTTCCCGAGCCGCCACAGGTGTAGCAGGGCGCATTCTGAAGCGAGCCCTTGCCGTTACAGATGTGGCAGGTGGTTTCAGCCTGCATCTCGATGATGCGGGCACTGCCGTGATACGCCTCCTCGAGTGTTACCTCGATAGGGTGTTCCATATCGCGACCTCGCCTCGGTCTCGGAGAAGTGGCCCTGGCGCCGGAGCCGCGGAACAGGCTATCGAAAATCCCACCAGCATCGCCTCTTCCGAAGAGGTCGTCAAAGTTGAAGGTAGCGCCAGATCTTCGGGAGGCATCTCCATAGGGCTGCTGCCACTCGGCGAATTGGTCTGCATACTGCCAGTTTTCGCCATACTGGTCATACTTCGTCCTCTTCTCCGGGTCAGAGAGTACCTCGTAAGCGGCGTTTATCTCCTTGAACTTGGCCTCGGCGGATTTGTCGCTGGGATTGACATCAGGGTGATACTTACGCGCCAACTTGCGATAAGCCTGCTTTATCTCCTTATCGCTGGCACCCCTCTTTACACCGAGAATCTCATAGTAATCCTTAGCTGCCATTTTCCCACCCTACTATTCATTACATATTGTAAAGTAATTTGACTGTTTTGTCAATAGTGTTAACACCCATTTTAATAGTGCCTTATTATTT
>CAZZJX010000334.1:0-1591 GCA_964654845.1 uncultured Dehalococcoidales bacterium | reverse complement strand
CCACTATTCCTTGCCCATTTCTTACCAGCACTGATTATTTTGATTTGCGTTCTTGTGTTCTTCTTGTGGCGTGGCGCGAGCAAGGTTGTCAAAATGACGTTGGCCATCATCTCTTTATTGCTGTGCCCATGGCTGGTGGTCAACGCGGTGACGCAGATATATATACCTGCAATCCAAGATGTGGACCTGTCGGTGGTAGTGGAGGGTGATTGGAGTGTCCTGATCCCCCACTTTATGATAGGGTCAACTCTATTGCTGGGCGCGGTAGGAGGGCTTATTATTTTTATTGGCTCTATTTTTGGGATTGTGAGTGCTCGTAAAGGATAGGGCTTTTCAGTAGCTTGTGTTTTGGTTTGACGCTAGCAAGAGCCTCCCAGCCCCGAACTCTGGGAGGCTCTTTTCTATCCTCCTTGAGGTTAGCCTTGGGCTATGCTACGATGATTATGCTATGGAGCAAAGCCATATCAGAAACTTCTGCATCGTCGCCCATATCGACCACGGCAAGTCCACGCTGGCTGACCGACTCCTTGAGCTTACCGGCACCATAGGCGAGAGGGAGATGAGGGAGCAGTTCCTTGACCAGATGGAGCTGGAGCGAGAGCGGGGGATCACTATTAAGGCATCGGCGGTGAGAATGACCTATCGCGCCTCGGATGGTGAAACGTATCAGCTAAATCTCATCGACACGCCGGGTCATGTCGATTTCACCTATGAGGTCTCGAGAAGCCTTGTTGCCTGTGAAGGGGCTATCCTGGTGGTCGACGCCTCCCAGGGGATTGAAGCACAAACCCTGGCAAATGTCTATATCGCGTTAGAGCAAAATCTGGTACTCATCCCTATAGTCAATAAGATTGACCTGTCCATTGCACAGCCTGAGAAGGTGGCCAAGGAGATGGAAAGTATTACTGGTTTTCTTCCTGAAGAGGTTATCTTTGCCTCAGCCAAGGAAGGGACCGGGACTAAGGACATCCTCGAGGCAATTATCCAGAGAATTCCTCCGCCGAAAGGGAATACTCAGAATGCGCTGCGGGCGCTAATCTTCGACTCGAAGTACGATCCTTATAGGGGGGTGATCGCTTACCTGAGGGTGGTCGATGGGGCGGTTAGCAAAGGAAGACGCCTCAGGCTGATGTCCTCGAGGAAGCCTTTTGAGGCATTGGAGGTCGGTGTGTTCAAGCCCTGGCTAACACCGGTGGAAACTCTGGGCGTCGGCGAAGTGGGGTATATAGCCACGGGACTTAAGAGCGTTGGGGAGTGTCGGGTTGGCGATACTATCACCTTGGATGAAAATGCGGCGGTGGAGCCTCTTCCTGGCTATCGCCCGGCCAAACCTATGGTTTTTGCTGGCCTCTATCCTCTGGAGGGGGATGATTACCCTTTGTTGCGCGATGCACTGGAGAAGCTTAACCTTAACGATGCCTCTCTGATCTATGAACCGGAGACCAGTGCTGCCTTGGGCTTCGGATTCCGCTGTGGGTTCTTGGGCACACTTCATATGGATATCGTTGGAGAACGGCTGAGAAGGGAATATGGGCTCGAGCTTCTGGCCACTGCCCCCAGCGTCGCCTACCAGGTTGCCACAGCCAACGGC
>CAZZJX010000333.1:0-1664 GCA_964654845.1 uncultured Dehalococcoidales bacterium | reverse complement strand
CTGATCGAAAAAAGGAGATATTGGAATGGAGGCTATTAAAGGTGTCAAGAACCCAGCAGAGTGGCTGGAAACCACCATTAAAGATTTCGTTAATAAATCCCCGGAGAACACGCTCCAAAATAGAGAAAATGAAAAGGCATGGGCAGATCCATTAGTGGGATTTTCAAGAGGTGATGACCCGCTCTATCAAGAATACAAGGAAAATATAGGGACCTTTTACTGGACACCATGGGAGATATTCAACAAAACATTTCCTGAGTTAAAGGTTGATCCAGATCAACTAGCAGTCATAAGCTGGATTTTACCCCAAGTCGAGTCAACAAAGTCCGATAACCGGGAGCAGACCGTCCATCCCTCCGAGAGGTGGGCCAGAGCGCGCATCTATGGTGAAGAGGTCAACGTAAAGCTTCGCCAGCATGTGGTGGCAACTTTACAAGGGTCGGGATTCAAGGCCGTGGCCCCCATGCTTTCTCCTCTCTGGAAGCGGGAAAAATCTGAGCGGTACGGGTTTGCCTCCAACTGGTCCGAACGCCATGCAGCCTATGCCTCAGGGCTAGGAACCTTTGGTCTCTGTGATGGTCTGATTACTCCAAAGGGCAAGGCCATGCGTTGTGGATCAGTTGTCGCGCACATCAAAATTTCCCCCACAAACAGGCCATATCAAGATCATCTAGCTTACTGCCTCTTTTTCACACAGGGGATCTGCGGAAAGTGTATCCAACGTTGCCCTGCGGGCGCAATTACTGAAACAGGGCATGACAAGGTGAAGTGTCTAGAGTACATAAGACAGACCACAGTGGAGTATGTGAAATCCCATTATGGCTTCGATGGTTACGGCTGCGGTCTCTGTCAGACGGGGGTTCCCTGTGAGTCCAAGATCCCTTTAAAGCAGGATTTGGAGACGTATGAATCCTTGTGAACGGGCACAAAAGACGGGGTGACAGAGGAGTCGATTTTGCTCCACAGAAAGCCCATGGAAAATCTTACATTCCAGAAGGGGCCAAGGTTGTTTACCAGCATAAGATTTCCGGGCTGAGGCAATAAAGAGATAAGAGCACAACACATAGTGGTCTCGGCGGACTGCCTAAAGGTATAGCTTAACTGCTATAAGTCATAAGTCAAGCCACCCCCCGAAAACTTTCCAATATTTATTAGTAATCTTCAATTTTGGCAACGTGTCAACGATCCATACCATGAATGTTGGAATTGGAATTACGAAATAATTGGCTAAGCAGAAACAATATGATAGTGTGAATTAAGAAACGGAATTACAGTGACCGATATCACGGCAAAATACCTGGGTGGCATGGTTGGGAGCGCTATCGGCGATGCCATTGGTGAGATCGCATTCCACTACCCTGAAAAAGAGGGCCTCTGCACGCAATTGGACCGACCGACCCAATTTCGCTACACAGACGATACCGCCATGTCCATTGGCCTGGCAGAGTCTATTCTAAAAAAGGGTTGCCTCGATCAACAGGACGTGGGAGAGACATTCAGGTACAACTACCAGAAGGAGCCCTGGCGTGGCTATGCCTCAGGACCGCCAACTATATTCTCAATGGTTGAACAGTTACGTATTGCCTATGCCAAGGCTGCGAGGACCCTGTTCGGGGGTGGAGGTTCCCTGGGAAATGGCGCTGCCATGAGGATTGCTCCTGTAG
>CAZZJX010000332.1:0-1664 GCA_964654845.1 uncultured Dehalococcoidales bacterium | reverse complement strand
TGGTACCGATGGTGCCCTAGCCTTAAGCATGATAGAAGTGATGATAGACGAAGACCTGTATGATGAGGATTTCGCTGAGAACTGGTGTCATGGCTTCGACGAACTGAAGACCTACGTTCAGCATTTTCAGCCGGAAGTAGTGCAGAATATCACGTGGGTCCCGGCAGATATAATTCGGGACCTTACTCGACGCATCTGCAATGCCGGCGGTGGGTCACTATTGATGTTTACCGGGCTGGAGTACTCCAACAGCGGCGTTCAGTCGGCCAGAGCGGTGCTAACCCTGTTTGCCCTCGCCAATCAACTCGATGTACCTGGCGGTAGCGGCCTTACCATGCTTAACAGTGAATTCCCCGTCAACCGTTCATGCAACCTGGATAGCCCAAACCTGGATCTGGCTATTGGTCGCAGCGAGTTCCCGGTTTACACCAGCTACCGTGGTGAAGCACATGCAATCGCACTGGTTGACTCTGTTCTCAAAAGCCACCCCTACCGGACACGCGCTCTCATCATTCACGGCGCTTCTTTGCTGACATCGTGGCCACAAACTCCTATTTGGAGAGAAACCCTGTCCAAGCTTGATTTCGTAGTCTGTATTGATCGCCAGCTTACGGCTGATGCTGCATACGCTGACATAGTCCTGCCAGCTACGACAATGTTTGAAAATTATTCATATATGACTTATGGTCCGATTTTCCGCCTGCGTGAGAGAATGATTGAGCCCGTGGGAGAGGCCCGCAACGATTACCTCATCATGGCCAAGTTAGCCGACTGTCTTGGCTATGGACACCTGTTTCCTCAGACTGAAGAGGACATGCTCCGATTCGTCCTGAAAGGTTCCGGATACACGCTGGAGGATGTGCAGGCAACCGGTGGGTGGGTCAGAATCTCCACCCCTATGATGGAGTATAAGAAATGGCAGAAGGGCGGTCTGAGAAGCGATGGGAAACCTGGTTTCGATACTCCGACAGGGAAGTTCGAAATATGGTCGACTATGCTAGAGGAACATGGATATGAGCCACTGCCTAAATACATCGAGCCGACCGAAGGGCCACTGGCTAGTCCGAAATCGCTGGAAAGCTTTCCACTGGTATTTAACTCCGGGGCAAGACCCCAAACCGACTTTAGGTCTCAACATCACGGTATCGAAGGACTGCTAGCCGACACACCGGAGCCCCTGGCGGAGATTAACATTGAAGATGCTGAGAAAAGGGACATCAAAAGCGGTGATCTGGTACGGGTAGTGACCTCGAGAGGGAGTGTGCCTTTTAGAGCTAAAGTCACGGATGACATTGCCAAAGGATGTATTGAGTGTATGTTCGGTGGTGGCACCCCGGTTGGCCCCAAAGCATGGCAGGAATGGAACGTCAATGAACTTACGGATATTACCAACTATGACAGCATTTCTGGTTTTCCTGTATACAAAGCCCTCTTGTGTGACGTTCAGAAGCTTGAGTCTGGGACTGATGAGATTCGGTGCCTGGTAGATAGACAAGTATCAGACCATCACGGCAATCTGGCACCCCCCCTGGAACGGCGAACAAATCCTAAACGTCGCATATACCTTGACAACAATGCCACAACACAGGTCGATGACGCAGCAAGAGAAGCCATGATGCCATATCTGAGTGCGGATGCCGGTAACCCTTCCAGCATACATCAGA
>CAZZJX010000331.1:0-1673 GCA_964654845.1 uncultured Dehalococcoidales bacterium | reverse complement strand
GCGATAAGGCGGAGCTCATCATTGGTGAGGGGCAGCTGGGTATGGGCGCTGGCGATCTGCACCAGCTCCAGAATGCCCTTTGCCCTGTCATCGTCAGCAAAGGTGATGCCGAGGTTTTCATAGACATGCCTCAATCCAGCGAGCCCACCAAATTCGCCTGTGGTGATCACCCTGCCGGTGGGGATGCGTTCATCCTCCCCTCGACCAAGTATCTCGTGGTCGAAAAGCTCGTAGTTGCGGCGGTCCTTAAGGCTGCCATCGGCGTGAATCCCCGCCTCATGGGCGAATACGTTTGCTCCAACCCCTGGCTGGTTGATGGGAATAGGAATGCCAAAGGCGTCGGAGACATACCTCGCCAGCCTGGTGCACACATCGAGCTTTATCGGGTCGCCGATCTCATACCTGTCCATGTCACGGGCAAACTTGAGGGTCAGGATACAGCTTAGAAGGTCGGCTTGCCCCGCTCTCTCCCCAAAGCCGTTCAGCGACGTGTTGATGTAGGCGTCGACCCCGCCATCGATAGCCCCCTGTGCACCGGCAATGGAGTTGGCCACCGCCAGCCCCAGGTCATTGTGGCAATGGAGCTCAATGGGGAGCTTTACCTTTTCCGCCACGCTTCTTACCCGCTCATAGATGCTCCTCGGGGTGTCATAGCCAACGGTGTCGCAATACCTTATGCGGTCGGCCCCGGCCTCCTTTGCTGCCTGGGCGAACTCTGTGAGATAGCCCATGTCGGTGCGGGCTGAGTCTTCGGCATTTACCCCGATGGTTCTCACTCCTCCCTCTTTGGCGTATCTTGCTGCCTCCACCATCTCCTGAATCACCATTTCCTTGCCCATCTTGCCGCGGAACTTATGGAGGATCATCTGGTCCGATGTGGAGATGGAGATATTGAGGTCGCGCACGCCGGTAGTCAGCGACTCCGCCACGTCGGAGGTGATGGCGCGGCACCACCCTTCGAGCACCAGTGAGCCCATGGCCCCCATCCCCTGTAGCTCCAGGTTCCCTTGAATATAATCTCGCTCGTGCTTTATCGTGGGGAAGGCAAACTCAGATTGATGGACACCCATCTCGGCGAGATAGACATTCACCATGGTCTTTTGCAGCTTGGAGAGGCTCATTCGCGATGCCTGGACCGCGTCACGGTTGGTTACGTCGACGAAGTAAATCTTGGGCATGTCATCTCCACTTTTCCTACATGAACGGGGAAATATGTTAGCATATCTGGCGTTGGCTGGCAACGTGGGTCATCCCACCCGTCTTGAGGCAGGGGCACCCTTCTAAGAAGGGCCGTACCCCTACCTGGATTGTTTGATATCTGGGGGGTTGACAAATCAATAAATATCGTTATAGTATAGAATATGTTAATAAAGGACATCTTTGGCTTTAACTTACAATTGCCAGAGGCCTTAGGTTAATAAGCAATCTTTGTGATGTGAATGAAATTGTCACTGCTCTTTTTTGAGGACTGAGGGAGTCCTCTCCCTCAGCTAGGCGGAAAGGGCTGCTGAATAAATTGGTGCAAACAGGTATTGACAAATACGCGATTTGTGGTATAGCATAGCCCAGGCTAGCGGCGCGGTATTTATTATATAGTAATAACAAATTGCCGGTCTGGTCCCAAGTTTCACTCGTGATGGCGCGGCACAGCGTGGGGAAGTAGCCGGAGAAAT
>CAZZJX010000330.1:0-1677 GCA_964654845.1 uncultured Dehalococcoidales bacterium | reverse complement strand
CACCAAGCGTCGTCTCGCCCGCTGGCAACAGGAGAGGCGCAGGCGGCGGATCACCATCGGCATCGGCGCTCTGGTTATCGTAGCCACCCTAGCGATTATCATCTGGGGAGTCTATGCCACCATCATCGCGCCGGGTAAGGAGCGAGTCGCGACGGTAGGCGACAAGCATCTTACCGTGGCGAACTATGAGACAATGCTTCGCCTATCGCCCAATCTGCAGAACTCCCCTGAAGATGCCTTAATGGCATTGGTGAACTACGAAATCGTAAGACAGGAAGCCGAAGAGCTTGGTATCGAGGCCACCGAGGATGAGATCATCCAGGAATTGAGAGTGAGCTTCACCGGTGAAGGCGAGGAGGAACTGACTGACGAGGAGTTGCAGCGGCGCTACAACGAGACCTTGAATTATCTAAAGGTTTCATCGGAGCAGTTTAAGGAGGCCATAGCCACACAGGTTCTGGCGCGGAAGATCGAGGAGCAGGTTAAAGGGGAGGTGCCTGAGGTGGGGGAGCTCATCCCCCACGTCCACTTGCAGGCGATCGCGGTGACCACAGAGGAAGAGGCAGGGAACGTAACTGATAGGCTGGAGGGCGGTGAGGATTTCGCCTCGCTTGCTGCGGAGTATCAAGGTGGCGACATGGGCTGGGTGCCTCAGGGGTTAATGAGCCTGAAGATTGAAAAGTTTGCCTTCAGCCCAGAAAGCGGCAATGTGACCAAGTACTTTGCCTCGGCTGAGGGCTACTCCATAATCCAGGTCTTGGAGACCGTCGAAGAGAGGGAGATTGAAGAGGAGGTAAGGGAGCAGCTTCAAGATAGCGCATATGGTTATTGGCTTGAGGTGCAATTGGAGGAGAAGCTGGAAGAGAGGGTTGATGAGGAGAAGCTGGAGCAAATACATATAGAGGCCATGAACCGGATAATGGAGGTATAAATGGGGCACAGGGAGAGCATTGGGATTGGATTGATGGGGCTGGGGGTAATCGGCGGCGCTGTGGCCAAGGTTCTTACTGAGAAGGCAGATGCCCTCGCTGCTGAGGCGGGCTGCGTCCTGCGCCTAAGGAAGGTGCTGGAGAAAGACCTCGCCAAGACACGCGCTTCGAAGATGGATCCCGATCTCTTTACTGCCGATGCGGCAGAGGTGCTGGGCGACCCGGAGATAGATATTGTAATCGAGGCTCTCGGTGGTGATCGCCCTGCTTATGATTTCATAAAGGAGGCCATAGCGAAGGGGAAGTGTGTCGTCACCCCCAACAAGGAGGTAATGGCAAAACACGGCCCCGAATTCCTCTCTCTGGCAAAAGAGAAGGGAGTGGACATTTTGTACGAGGCCAGCGTTGGTGGGGGTATCCCCTTAATCGCCCCCTTTAAGCAGGACCTTTTGGCCAACGATATCTCGGCGATCCACGCAATCATCAATGGCACGACAAACTATATCCTCACAAGAATGGCGTCAGAGGGGCTGGATTTCTCCACAGCCTTGGAGGAGGCGAAAAAGCTTGGTTATGCCGAAGCCGACCCCACAAACGATATCGAGGGCATCGACCCGTCATACAAACTCACTATACTTGCTATGCTTGCCTTTCATGTTTTAGTTCGGCCCGAAGATGTTTATCACGAGGGTATCTCCCGGCTCTCATCACGTGATTTCCGCTATGCCAGGGAGCTGGGCTATGAGAT
>CAZZJX010000329.1:0-1690 GCA_964654845.1 uncultured Dehalococcoidales bacterium | reverse complement strand
GAGTTGACGTACTCGCGACACACAGTACCCATGTCGTCCCGCGCATTCGAGCACTCGCCCGGGGTCTTCACCCAGCAGCCGAAGCAGCCGATGCAGTATCGGACGTCCATGTCTCGCAGTTGCAGGGCAGTCACCGTGTGACCGGCCGACTCAAGCCGGCCGGACAGCTCCTTCAGGTACGTCTCGAAGCTGTCGTTAGCTACGTCCGGGTTGCCATTGAGCACCATGATCTTCATGTACCATCTCCTCTTTCATGCGCGGCACCACCAAGAGGGGCCGCCAGAGGTATAGCACAGTCTACATCAAAGAACCTGTGCACTGCCACCCCAGTTACGCCCTTTCGCTTCTTCGGTTCCTCTGATTGTGTGGACATGCTACCTCCTGCCGTGATGAATTCGTACCCCAAGAATCAAGCTAGCTCGTATGGACCTAACTACATCGAAGATGAGTGAATGACTGATTAATACCACGGTGAAAACAAGCGTTCTAAAGGAGACATTCTTCTTTCATATCTCTTGAAGTTTTGATTCATTCTATTCATTCCACCATCTTGCGTCTGAACAGGAAAACGCCCAGAGCAAAGAACACTATGGTATAGCCAAGAACCCAGTAGAAGTCCGTGGCAATGTCACCGAAACCAGCACCATGCACCATGACATCTCTCGCCGCATCAATGGCATGGGCGAAAGGAAGAGCATTCATTGTGCTCCGGATTGCTCCTCCTATGAATTCCAGAGGAAACCAAGCCCCTCCAAATATGGTCAGGAGGTTTACAGCTATCCAGGCTATGGACACAGTTTTATATGTAAAAACCGTTCCCAGGATCATTCCCAATCCAATGTAGCCAATAGACATTACGAAAAGGATGAGAAAAACCAAGCCTGCATTCCCCGATATCTCAAGACCGAGTGGGGCGGCTACGATAAATACCACTACGGTCTGGAATATAGCTACTGGTATGTACGGCAGCGAATAGGCTGAAATGAAGTCGCTCGCTCTAAGAGGGGCGGTAAGCAGCCGTGATAGAAATGCACTTTCTCTGTCTTTAGCAAGTAACATACCTGAGCTGAGCGATAGCAAGGCGAAGCCGAAAAGTACTATTCCAGGCGCTAAATTGGTAGCGGTGAAAAAAGGATCCACCGCCCCGATAGCCTGAAGTATCAGCAGCAAAGCCGGCGGAAATATTATTACCAGACCGAGGGATAAAAGGTCAAGGTATGTTTCCTTGAAGTTTCTTTTAGCCAATTCCATGAATCTCATTCTCTCAGCTCCTTTCCGGTAAGATGCAGAAATACATCGTCCAGGGTGATCTGTTTTTGAGATGTAGATTCGATCTCAACACCCTTAGGTCGTAAATAATCTACTACTTCAGAGAAACTTACCTCTTTGGCTTTAATCTCAATCCCGTCCTCTATTACTTTTACTTCCGTGTACATCTTCCTCAGACCGTCGATGGCATCAGTAGTCAGGTTCTTGGCCTTGACAACCATGACCTGCATATCCGAGATGCTATCTTTCAACTCACGAGGAGTTCCCAGGGCCATTATCTTGCCCTCGTCCATTATCGCTATTCTATCCGCCAGAGCGTCAGCTTCTTCCAGGTAGTGGGTTGTAAGCACTATCGTCTTTTTCCCCTTAAGCTCTGCTATATGTTCCCATATGCTCCTTCTCGACTGAGGATCCAGGCCAA
>CAZZJX010000328.1:0-1720 GCA_964654845.1 uncultured Dehalococcoidales bacterium | reverse complement strand
CCCGATACCCCGGTTGCACTGATTCGCCACGGGACTACACCCAGGCAGGAGACCCTCGTGGGAACGCTGGACACCATTGTCGAAGCAGCAGAGAGAAAGGGCTTCGAGCCACCCGTGGTGATTGTGGTGGGAGAGGTAGTCGGGCTTCGGGAAAGGCTGGCCTGGTTCGACAACCAGCCCCTCTTCGGCAAGCGCGTTCTGGTAACCCGATCTCGTACCCAGGCCAGCGCTTTGAGCAGGCTGCTTGCGGAACGCGGCGCCGACCCCGTGGAACTGCCAGCAATAGAGACTCACGACATCCCCGATCCTGGTGAACTTGACAAGGCGATATTGAGTCTGTCGGACTATCAGTGGGTACTGTTCACCAGCGCCAACGGAGTGACCGCGTTCTGGAAGCGATTGCACGCTCTGCATATGGATGCCCGCTGCTTCCGGGACGTCAAAATCGCGGCAATCGGTCCAGCGACGGCAAAGGCGCTGGAAGCACGGGGACTCTATCCTGACCTGCTGCCGGAAGAACACAGCAGCGAGGGACTGGTAGCCAAGCTCGCCGCCACGGCAATCGCCGGGACGCGGATACTGTTGCCCCGGTCGGATATTGCGCCACCCGACTTGACTGATGGACTTGTCCAGCTGGGGGCGCAGCCTGTTGAAGTCAGCGCCTACCTCACCCGGCCAGCCGGCGCATCCGCCGGTCCAGGCAAGCAGATGCTCCTGGACAGAGCAATCGATATTGTTGCCTTCACCAGCGCCTCCACTGTAGCCAATCTTCTGACGGCGCTGGGAAATGAGCGATGCGCACTGGACAAGGTCACCATCGCCTGCATTGGCCCCAGAACGGCAGAGGCCGCCGAGAAAGCGGGGCTCAGAGTGAACGTCATCGCTCCAGAGCACACCATCCCCGGTCTGGTGAAGGCCATGGAACTACACGTGCTGGAGTGTGAAAGGAAGGGCTCATGACCGGATTCCCTCAACTCAGGTTGCGCCGACTTCGCTACAACGAGACTCTACGCCAAATGGTTCGGGAGACCTCGCTCAGCGTCAGTGACCTCGTCTTTCCGCTATTCGTGATATACGGCCGGGGCGTGAAGAACGAAGTAGGCTCCATGCCGGGCATCTTTCAGTACTCCGTGGACCTGTTGCCTCAGGAGGCTGAAGACATTGCCGCTCTCGGCATCCCTGCGGTAATTCTTTTCGGCATCCCCGAAGACAAAGACGAGTTCGGCACTTCGGGCTATCAGCCCGATGGAGTCGTCCAGCAAGCCATACGAACCATCAAGAAAACGGTCCCCGACCTGCTGGTAATCACCGATGTCTGCCTTTGTGAATACACCAGTCACGGGCACTGCGGCGTGGTGGAGAATGGTGAGGTTGACAACGACAAGACGCTGGAGCTTCTGGCCCGGATGGCTGTTTCCCACGCCGAGGCCGGCGCTGATATGGTGGCCCCCTCGGATATGATGGATGGAAGGGTAAAGCGGATTCGACAGGCGCTGGATGAGTTTGCGTTTGAGCGCATCCCCATACTATCGTACGCGGCGAAGTACGCCTCGGCCTTTTACGGTCCATTTCGAGAGGCCGCCGAGTCGGCGCCACAATTCGGCGATAGGCGATCCTATCAGATGGATCCCCCCAATGTCCGAGAAGCGATAAGAGAGGTGGAACAGGACATCGCCGAGGGAGCCGACATTGTGATGGTGAAACCAGCCCTGGCGTATCT
>CAZZJX010000327.1:0-1728 GCA_964654845.1 uncultured Dehalococcoidales bacterium | reverse complement strand
GAGCAGGGATCCGACTACCGACTCCTCAGCCTCAATATCGTGTGGGGGCAGCGTTTCGGCGACCATCGCTAACCATTATCCCCCTCAACAATCACCTTTATCTTAGGTACAAGCTCCCCTGACAGCCTCACCACCACGTCGTATTGACCCAACTGGTGAATAGGCTCTTCAAGCTCAATCTTCCTCTTATCTATGTCGTGCCCCACCACTCGATGAATTCCCTCAGCGATGTCGCTGCTGGTGACCGCCCCATAAAGGCGACCCTGCGCTCCCACCTTGGCCTTAATGACAACCTCTACTCCCTCCAGGGCTTGAGCAAGGCTCAGAAACTCAGCATCGGCGACGAGTTGGCGACGCGCCTCAGCTTGATGCTGCTCCTCAATCCGCTTCAACAAAGAAGGAGAGGCAAACTCAGCAAGCTTTTTGGGAAAAAGAAAGTTCCTCCCGTAGCCATCGGCCACCTCCTTAACCTCCCCAGCCCTCCCTAAACCCGACACATCCTGAAGCAATATCACTCTCATCTTGCCACAATTATAACCCAACAATTAGGAAATAAAAAGGGATTCTTTCAAATCCTTTTGGACATTTTTAACGCGCCTCAGAGAGACACTGGGTGGAGGAGAATAGAAAAACCGCACCTTACGTTCTTATGGTGCGGTTTTTGGTAATAAACCTAAAAGAAATCAGCTAGCAGGCGTTCCGTTCTAAACTATAATTCAGAGAGCAATTCGGACACCATATCGCTCACCTCACGCCCGTCAGCCTTCCCTTTGATCTGGGGCATAAGCTGAGCCATCACCTTACCCTTATCCCCAGGACCACAGGCCCCAACCTGTTCAATTATCCCGCGGGCAGCCTCTACTATCTCCTCACGACTCATCTGTTTTGGCAAGTACTCAAGTAGAACAGCCAATTCCGCCTCCTCTTTGGCAACCAGGTCCTGGCGGTTTCCCTTAGAAAACTCGGCGATGCTCTCTCGATGCTGCTTCACTTCCTTGGCAATAACATCGATAATACCCGAATTGTCGAGAGGAACTCCCTTGGCTTTCTCTACGTTCTTCTTTCCTGCGACAACCAAGCGGATCACCGATCTTCGGACAGCATCGCCTTTCTTAGCTGCCTCTCTTAAGTCAGCGGTTAGCCTTTCTTCCAGTGCCATTTCGCTTTACTATGCAACGACTCTTCTCTAGCTGCTTCGGGCGCTTTTTCGCCGCTTTGCCGCTTCTTTCTTCTTACGCTTTATAGAGGGCTTCTCGTAGTGATTCCTTCGCCTCACCTCAGATAGAATACCCTCCTGCTGCACCTTCCGATTGAATCGCCTGAGGAGACTATCGAAGCTCTCAGTATCAGAAAGCATTACATCTGCCACATGATCCCCCCCTTTCCATGGGTCATCTACTTGACATATGTTAGCTACTTGCAACCGATGTGTCAAGGGAACGTGGGCGAAATCACAGACTATTAGTGGCGCCAGCCTGTCAGCGTCACCTGCTTGAAGCTGGCATATGAGACTTATTGCATGTTGCCTTTGGCCGGTATATGGTATAGAATCTCAGGAAAATGAGCAGTCTTCTAACAACAATAGGGATACGTCTCTCCCCCAAGGCAATATACGCCATTATACTGCTCATGATCTTTGGCGTTGCCTTATCCCTGCGCGTATTTCTGCCTTATGAAGACGTATTTGTAGGAGACTGGGTTAGGTTCGGACTGAACGACCCCTGGTAC
>CAZZJX010000326.1:0-1729 GCA_964654845.1 uncultured Dehalococcoidales bacterium | reverse complement strand
CTATTGGCGTCGTCGATCGCATCTTTACCCGTGTCGGGGCCCAGGATGAACTGGCGATGGGTCGCTCCACCTTTATGGTGGAGATGGAGGAGACCGCGAACATCTTGAACCATGCTACCCGACGCTCGCTGGTGATCCTGGATGAGATCGGGAGGGGAACCAGCACGTACGATGGCATATCCATCGCCCAGGCTGTTGCCGAGTACATTCACCACCACCCCATGCTCGGGGCAAAAACCATATTTGCCACCCATTACCACGAGTTGGTGGGGCTGGCAAACTTCCTCCCCAGGGTGAAAAACTACAATGTTGCTGTAGCTGAGGAGGACGGCAAGGTCATATTTTTACGCCGGATCCTGCCTGGAGGCACTGACAAGAGCTATGGTATCCATGTGGCACAGCTTGCCGGCCTACCTCGATCGGTGATTCACCGCGCTGAGGAGGTGCTATCCGGCCTGGAAAGCGACCGGCAGCGAAACGGGCCACGTCGAGAACGAAAAGGACCCCATCTGCAGCAGATCTCCCTCTTTGCGGATTCATCGCCGATTTTGGATGAGCTAGCGCAACTGCAGGTGGATTCCATGACGCCGCTTGAGGCGCTCACCAAGCTTTATGAGCTAAAGCAGAAGGCGAGGAGCGAATTATAACGGAAAAGAAGCACGGGAGGTAACCTGATGGCTAAACCAGAAAGAAAGTATAAAATACCAACCAAATGTGGCCGGTGCGGGAATGAAGAACTCAGGCGATTAGAGCTTTCCATGTATGGCAAGCTGGGCTTCATGGGGCCAGATTATCGGTTCGATGTCTATATTTGCAGGGAATGTGGCTACTCGGAACTCTTCTTCCAGAGTGCAAAGTGGATTAAGTGAGAAATGCCCATCACGGTCTTAGTGCCTGAGGTGGCATCCCAGATCGCAGCAGGTGAGGTGGTGGAGAGGCCTGCTTCGGTGGTAAAGGAGCTTATCGAGAACTCTCTCGATGCTGCGGCTACCCAGGTCTCCATCGAGGCACGCGGCGGGGGATTGAGCCTCATAAGGGTTATCGATAATGGCGCAGGCATACCTGCTGACGAGGTTATCCTCGCCTTCGAGCGCTACGCCACCAGCAAGGTAAAAAGCGCGGCAGACCTAGATGCTATTTCTAGCCTGGGCTTTAGGGGGGAAGCGCTTCCCAGCATCGCCGCTGTAGCCCAGGTTGAGGTACTAACACGCATCCCCGGGGAGCTCGCAGGATACTATCTTAGTCTGAAAAATGGTGTGGCGGATGAAACGGGGAAACGAGCCTCTCCCCAGGGAACCTCGGTCACCGTGCGCCACCTGTTCCAAAATGTCCCGGCACGCCTTAAATTCCTCAAGTCGCTGGTAACAGAGAGCAGCCGTATCTCAAATCTGATGAGCCAGTATAGCCTTGCCTTTCCGGAGGTTAGATTTAGCCTGTTCATAGATGGGCGGATGGTGCTTCAGACCGTGGGTAGTGGCGTACTGAGCGATGTACTGGTCAAGGTTTATGGGGTGGAGACGGCCGAGGCAATGCTCCCGGTGGGCGAAAGGGATTCTCAGGTCTGGGGATTTGTTAGCCCCTATTCCCTTGCCCGCTCCAGCAGGGGCCACCTTAGCTTCTTTGTAAATCGCCGCTGGGTGCGTAGCGGGCTCCTCAGTCGTGCCACCGAGGATGCATATCAGGGGCTGCTAATGGTGGGAAAGCACCCCATCGCCGTGCTCAATATCTC
>CAZZJX010000325.1:0-1744 GCA_964654845.1 uncultured Dehalococcoidales bacterium | reverse complement strand
GACTCTGTCGACCGACTCGCCTATGGCGAGGTTCGACAGGCTCACCACGAACGGTTCGACACGAAAGGCATCTAGTCCACTAAATTTTATGAATGGTTATTCGATGGGCAGCCCTTCCCCAGCACGCAATCACGGCACAGGGGGCGCCGCGCCCGGCATACGCTCCTTCCATGTGCCAGTAGGTTAACATGAAATTGGTAGATAGCCTGAGGTGGTACAATCTCCTCCAGTAGCTCATGTGCCCGCTCCGGCGATACCCCGGAGTTGATTAGCCCCAGACGCCGGGAGACTCGATAGACATGGGTGTCCACGGGAAGCACCGGCCTTCCCAGGGCGAAAAGGAGTACACACCCCGCTGTCTTCGGTCCCACTCCATGCAGCCCTTTAAGCCATGCCTTGGCCTCGGGGATGGAAAGCTCCTTCAAGAACTCCAGATCCAGGGAGTCTCTACTCTCTAAAATCCCCCCCAGGATCCTCTTTATGCGCTCCGCCTTAATCCGGTTTAGCCCACCGCTCTTGATTGCCTCAGCGATATCATCGCTACTCGCCTTTGCCACTGTCTCCCAACTGCCGAAGGTCTCCATAAGGCTTTGAAAGGCCCTACTTGAGTTCACATCGGAGGTATTCTGGGAAAGGATCGCCTGGATAAGTTCGGAAAGAGGATCAGCGTGTGGTCGCCACTGGGGAATGCCATACTTCTGCCCTAAAAGGCGAACGATTTGATCGATATTCATAGACCCCTCAGATGGCAGGTATCGTTGATTAAAGTAACTGTACTCCTCCCTCCCACCACCTGGAAACGGTTAACGGCAGTAGTATCCTGCGCTATCTGCCAGAAATGGGAGTTGTCCAGGCCCAGCAGATAGCAAAGCAGCACTTTGCACACCACCCTATGAGTTACCAACAGCACCGTATCATTCTCGTGCTTTGCCACAAGGTCATCCACAGTGGCGGCCACCCTCTGTCGCACATCGTCGAGTGTCTCCCCTCCGGGAATACTCAATTTGTCAGGGCTATAACGCCACAGGTCGAAAAGCTCCTTATTCTGCTCTTTAACATCATCGATAGAACGCCCTTCCCAGTTCCCAAAGTTCATATCGTTGATCCCCTCCAGTGGCACTACCTGGAGGTTAAGGTGACGGCCAATGGGCTCGGCTGTTGCCATCGCCCGCTTCAGCGGGCTGGAATAGACGGCAGTCGCCTCACAATTGGCGAGTCTTGCCGCTACGGCCTCTGCCTGTCTCATCCCCGTCTCATCCAGTTCTATGTCTATCCGCCCTCTAAACCTTGCTTCCTTATTCCATCCTGTTTGCCCATGCCGTATCAGAATGAAGCGAGTCAAATCAGCCTCCTGTTTATTTCATTGCCTCTTCTCTCAGTGTATTCACAATCAGTTGGATTTCTGTGCCGACTATGCCAAAGCGATGCAAGGTGTGGCGGATGATCTCCAAACCGGCTTCAAACTCAGGACGTACCAACTCAGCGACGCCCAGCTTGCGAAGAGTCTCAGCTTCACTATCGAGATGAACCCGGGCCACTATGTCCAGCTTGGGATTGATGCGCAGCGCATTCCTCACTGTCATCTCCGTAGCTATTGGGTCGTGGAAGGTAATCACCAAGACCTTTGCCTTGTCTAGAGAAGCCCGAGAGAGTATCTCCGGGTTGCTCGCATCCCCATAGATGTGGGGCGCACCACTGGCATGCCGGGTACGGATGACATGAGGGTCGATATCGATCACCAGAT
>CAZZJX010000324.1:0-1784 GCA_964654845.1 uncultured Dehalococcoidales bacterium | reverse complement strand
CGTTCCAATAGCACTGCCACCGCGTGACCCCTCCTCCAAGCCATCGAGAAGGATGTGATAGGGCATGATGAGATTAGCGCGGTCGCTCACAAATAAGCTACCCATACTCACGCCACTCTTCTTCAGCTCTTCAAGCTCCTCGAAGAGCACGGCGGGGTCGATGACTACACCATTGCCGATGATGCAGGCAACATCGGGGTAGAATATACCAGAGGGAACGAGATGCAAGCTGAACTCACCATAGGGATTAATTACAGTATGCCCGGCGTTGTTCCCCCCTGAGAACCGCACCACCACATTTACCTTCTCGGCAAGGAGGTCAACAATCTTCCCTTTCCCTTCGTCTCCCCACTGCGCCCCAATAACAGCTATTGCTGGCATTTCTCATCCCCTTCCTACGTTCATAACTGGTAGGCCAGTCCTGTCATTCTGTCGCCATCCTATTATAGTATACCTCATAAGCCCTGAAAACTAACAATTGCTCTCGTTCAAATCATATGACCCACACACACCCTGAGATTTACATCTGGCGGACACCCCCAGACCCCCTGTAGAATGGGCAGATCCTTCCATATCCCCGAAACCTACGAGGTATGGGCGTTCAATTGAACGCCCATACCAGAACGACGAATCTGGTTGGGGATAAGCCTCGTATCTCAACGAGCACATCAGCCATGCTCCAGAAGAGCCCCCAGAATGAGCTCTGCTGCCCTCTTGTCCAGAGGCTCGTTGTTGTTACCACACTTAGGTGATTGGATGCAACTGGGGCAGCCAGCCTCACAAGGGCACTCCGCTATCGCTTTCAGAGTAGCAAGCCAGAGTTCCTCGACCAGTTCGAAACCCTTCTCGGCGATGCCAATTCCGCCAGGATAAGCATCATAGATGAATACCTGTGGTTTCCCCGTATCAGTATGGAGTGGCGTGGAAATACCACCCACATCATTTCTATCGCATAGGGCGAAAATGGGTAATAGTGCGATGGCCGCATGCTCCGTAGCGTGAAGCCCGCCATGGAAATCAAGCCCCTGTTGAGCGAGAGCAAGGACAATTTTCTCCGGTATGTCGAACCAGACAGCTACGGTGGGGAATGTCTGGGGTGGCAGGTCGAGAGGCTCCTCCCCGATAACCTCCTCGGTGAACTGCCTTTTCTTTTTAAAGCCCACCACCTCAGTGGTCACCTCCACCTCTCCCAGGTAGACGCTTACCCCTCCCACCTCCCTTCGCCTATTCACCTGAAGGATCGATAGTTCGGTGATGTCTTTTGTTTGCGTATAGTAATCGGCATCGATGGGCTGAGCGTAGGCAGTGCGCGATAGCAGATCGAGTTCGGTAACGAGATACGCCTCACCTTGATGAAGATAAATGGCACCGGGATGAATCTGAAAGAAGGCGACCGCCCCCTCCACTGTCTCCAGTTCCCGATAGCCTTGCGAGGCATCGACGATCGCATAGCGCTCGGAGGATGTGGAGCGAATATTAACATCCTCAGCGGGGTAGAATATGGTAGGCGATAGGTAGCACCGCCCACCACGCTCCTTAAGCAGCCCTTCCTCCACCAACTCCACCCTCACATTCCTGAAGCTTTCACCAAATACCGCTTCATCATTATCATCCAATGGATGCTCATAGGCAGCACACAGGAGGTGGAACTTAAGAATATAGGGGTTAGCCTGGTTGATGAGAACGTGCTCAAAACTCTTGCCAAAGAAAGCCTCGGGGTGACGCATAAAATACTGGTCCAGTGGGTTGTCCAGGCCGATGAGAAAACTCAAAGACCTCGCCCC
>CAZZJX010000323.1:0-1795 GCA_964654845.1 uncultured Dehalococcoidales bacterium | reverse complement strand
ATCTTCCCGAATCATGACATCTTCAACGCTAATCAAATTGAAAATCTTCGCCCCTGCTTTTATCGCCCGTGCGCAGATAGTGGAAATTGCCTCAAGCGAATCAGCTACATAGTACCCCTTTTTATATTCTTCAGTTGAAACTTCAAACTCATCCAATATCTGCTTGCCTTCTTCCTGAAGGACGATGCGGTTAAACATCATCCCTCCCCCAGACATGCCGCCGCCCACACGAAGCTGCCTTTCAAATACTATAGCTTTTATTCCCTCTTTCGCCAGATAGTAAGCAGTGACGAGCCCAGCGGGGCCTGCTCCAGCCACAGCAACATCCACCTCCATTGACTCCATGAAGTCTTTCATGTAGCTTTCAACAATGGCACGGGAAATAATAACTTCGTCCATACTCAGTCAGCCTCACTTCGGCTAATGGAACAGCGGCTTTGCAGATGTGCGAGCTAGTATACCCCTACTGGCAGGCAATGTCCAGCCACTTCAGTTCTTCATCGATGCGTATCCTGTGCTTTCTATCATTGCGAGCACCTCACCATCTCGATATTGCGAACCTTTCTCCGTACTTATCATTGTGAGCGCAGCGTGGCAATCTTCGGGCATTGATTCAGCTTAATAGAAACCAGGCCTGCAATAACAAAGAAGTTGGTAGTAGTAGAGAGTAGTGATTCAGGCTACTCGGGGCACCTTCAGGTATATCAATGAGCTACGGACTTTGCTCTGGTTCTTTCTACTCAGACGTGTGGTGATTGATTACACTCTGAGGTATTACGAGTGGTACCGTGCCGTTGTACGCAAAGTTCCAGCAACCGTACTGGTCAGTCAACGCCTCATCGTAGCTATCGCCAAAATCCATCGGCCAGACGCCCACCTTCTTCCACAGACCGGCCACACCGTCCCACTGCCACTGGGCGCCAATGCCGGTCAAGAGGCCAGGACCGTAGGCCAGGTCGTGAGTGGTATGTGGCGGCATTGTCCAGTCATTCGCTGCATACGTATACGTCTGATTATAGCTATCGAGATCATACAACGAGCGTACTTGGGCTTGGGTGAGCGCAGGTTTGCCGCTGGCCGCTGTTTCCGGCCTGGGATAATAAGTAGTTAATCCAGTTGTCGTCACTTGCGCGTTGGCCGGATTTTCCAGCCATTCAATAATATCGTCAGCCTCCGCGTATACAACCCCTTCCTCTTCGTCGTACCATGCCACGGCTTCGATGGCCGCCTTCAGACAGAAAAGAGCATCATACGTAGCCGCGCTGCTAAGAGGGTACTCTCCTCCTGAATAGGCCATATATGAATCAAGAAAAGCTGCTGTCTTCTCGGTCTGCTCAAGTCCGTCTGCCCAGCTATCCAGTATAACCTCGTAAGCGCAAGCGGGCTGGTTCTCACCGGGAGGATTCCCAAGTTGGACAGCCCAAGGAGACTTGAGTTGGGCAAGTTCATTAATGCCTACCGACATGGCATTCGGTACATAGGACGCACGCAACACATCATAGAGAGCGCCAGCATCAGCGGAGAATACAGGAATTATGAACTGGGGATCTAGGCTCGCTATTGTAGTCAATACATTCTGCATTTCTACTTGTTTTCCAGTAGCATCTACCCAATATGGATCGTGGATAAGGTTCACGTTTACATCAGCCAACAGTCCCTTGATAACTACTACTTGTTCATAAGCCCATGCCAAATTATCAGCTACTATTGTGGCGTTTAGCGTATAATCAGCCGCTACTCCCATTTCTTCTCTGAGTTTCGCTGCGACCCCTCCAAGTGTCCTTACAACACTCTG
>CAZZJX010000322.1:1484-1797 GCA_964654845.1 uncultured Dehalococcoidales bacterium | reverse complement strand
GGACATAGGTGTGGAGCGCAACGCCTTTGGCCGGCAGGTGGACAGCTTTGAGACCAACCTTGAGATACCGGCCATCGGTGAGCCATACTTTCATGCTGTGTTCATTCGAGCGCCTCATATTGAGCAGGCCGGCGACGGTGTGGAGGTACTGGCCAAGCTGCCCAACGGCACTGGGGTGGCCGCAAGGCAAGGGAAAATGGTGGCTTTAGCCTTCCATCCCGAATTGACCAGTGACCTCAGACTCCATGCCTACTTCATGAGCATCGTCCGCGGTGAGAGGTAAACGCCAGGAAATGATTCGAACCCTTTATCC
>CAZZJX010000322.1:0-1474 GCA_964654845.1 uncultured Dehalococcoidales bacterium | reverse complement strand
CCTTTGATAGCGTTAGCAAAAGAAGCCCCACGTCACCAGAGGCTCTTGTTGAGCATTGGCTCCCCCTGAGGATGAGACGGCATACCTGGGTCTATGTTGAGCGAGGTCGCATTCAGGGTCTGGTCTCCACCAGGAGCGGTTATGGTTCAACCGCCTGGCACATAGATTATCTTCAAGTTGATGAGGAGCGCTGCCTCCCTCTCCTGGATAAGGTGAGCGCTGACGCCGCCAAGCAAGGGATAAGAAAGCTTTTCCTTCGCCTTCCCTCAGATAGCCCGCTCATCGACGAGGCAAGGCGTTCTGGCTTCACCTCCTATAAAACCGGTTACCTATACCGCTATAGAGGAAAAGGAACACAAAGGGCCCCCGTGACGTCAGCTCAGTACCGCGTCCGCTCCATATCCAGAAACGATTATTATAGCCTCTTCTATTTATACAGCGCCGCTGTCCCAGCCCCTGTACGCATCGCTGAAGGTATGACGCTGAAGGAATGGCAGGAAACAAGGGAGCGGGCGTCTTGGCCGGAGCAGCACCATGAATTCGTCCTGGCGGAGGATAGCCACCTGACAGGATGGCTGGGAGTTAAGGCCACTAAAGGGATCGGCTGCTTTAATATTATGTGTCATCAATTGGACGATGATGGACTTGAATGGCTAGTGAACTACGCTCTCATATGCCTCGATGGCAAGTCCCCCATCTTCTGCGTCGCCTTTGCTTTTCAAGGGACTTTGTTGAGGCTCTTGGGAAGGCTGGGTTTTGAGCAGACAATAGAATGTTCCACCCTGGTGAAGGAGATTGCTATCAAGGTTAAAGAACCACAGTATATGCCCATACGGGCATAGGGGAAGGCTATGTTTAAGAGAATAACTACCGATTTAGATGCCTTGTTGAACAGGTTACCGCCCCACATCTCTCAGCCGATTCAAGAAAGGCAGGACCGTAACGAGCTTCTCGAGGTGGTCATGGACCTGGGACGCCCCCCCGAGGCTCGCTATCCCAACCGAGAGATAGTGTTAAGCGACAAGGAGGTCACTGAGGAGGATATTGAGTACGTTGCTTCCCGCATCGCTCCCTTTGGCGACGATAACCGAGCGGGTATCGAACGCACCCTTCATCGAATCTCAGCGATAAGAAACCGTAAGGGGCGTATTGTTGGCCTCACCTGCCGCGTTGGCAGAGCGGTCTATGGCACTATAAACATTATTCAGGATCTTGTTGAATCAGGTAAGAGCATCCTGCTTCTAGGCGGACCCGGCGTCGGCAAGACCACCATGCTTCGAGAGGTGGCTCGTGTCCTTGCCGACGACCTGAAGAAGCGCGTTGTGATTGTCGACACCTCCAATGAGATCGCCGGTGACGGCGATATCCCCCATCCTGCCATCGGGCATGCCCGCAGGATGCAGGTGGTCACCCCTCAGCTTCAGCATGCCGTAATGATTGAGGCGGTGGAAAACCACATGCCTGAGGTGATCGT
>CAZZJX010000321.1:0-1808 GCA_964654845.1 uncultured Dehalococcoidales bacterium | reverse complement strand
CCTTTCACCAGATCCGGGATAATGGCTTTCTTTGCTTGAAATCGCTCTCCCACATCGTTTAGACCTTGTACTATGCCATCCTCTAGGACCATAAGTGGATCAATGCCCTGGGCTAATAGCTCTTTGGTAATTTCCTCAGCTTCTTTCTGCTTCAACTCACCTACTACTTTTCTCAGGTCAGATATCTCAGTCATTTTCTCACCTCTTTCAGTTTGTTGTAACTGCTAAAAAAGTCCTCACATTCCTTTTTAACAATCTCTTTTTAGTCCCAAGTTGGATAGTCAAGACCCATGTCTTTGAATATTTTGGTGAATTTTTTATACTGGTCGAGGGATTTCTTGGTAGGTCTTAGAGTCTTCAGGTCGTACATCTCATTTAAGGGTGCCGGTACTTTCTTGGGCTCCTCCATAAACTTGTCACACCTGTCAAAGATTTTCTTAATTATGGCGATACCATCGCTGACCTTGATTCCTGCGGCTGCCCTTGTTATTTCCGCTGCAAACCTACAGTCTATTCCAGCATGCCCACCACATAGCCACATTCCTTCCATGCCTGATATGCAGGCTGTTATGCATAGAGCTGCTACCCCATACCAAGATTCATCCATTAAAGTCGTCTCTGGCCGAGCTATAGCTCCACAGCTAATCCAGGGTACTTTCAGGTTTCTCTCTGCGGCAAGTGCAGCTGCCGAATTACACCACAATATATCAGGGCCAATAAAGCGACCATCAACCGTTACGGACATACCCTGCGTCAATGAACCGTCTGAAAACGCCATCATTGCCAATGTATGCGCGATTATTTCAACTGTTGCCTGTTCTGGACCGGTGAGGTAAGCATACAGTACGGCACAATGGCTCATCCATGGTGTTATGCCCTGCTGTTGGGCGAAGTGGGCCAGATTAAGTCTGTCGTAGTTGATTCTCATGTCTTGTAGTACCTGTACAGGCATACAGCAATTGTATTTATTGTAGAGGCCGGAGGCGAAGACAGTCATAAAAGCAATTGGGGTTGAGGCACTCATGGGAATCCCAAGGAACAGGCCTGGCCTGCCAACCCGAGCAGCTACTTCATTCCCTATTTGAGCTTCAGTCTGGAGTAAAAGCGTTTCACTTGGGGTTCCGGATGTCGGCTTAATAGCTCCTACTTCTGTTACGGGTAGAAGAATTAATCCGTCACACAGCGGTTCTTGTGCAGCGGTCAAAACATGTAGTTTATAAAGATTAAGGTCGCTGATCAGGTATCCGCCGGCGGGAAAGAATGTGTATGGATGTTGCTTATCTCCTGGGGCTCTAGGCCTTAGCGTGATTGCATCTCTATCTTTTCCTAATGTGACTTCGCTTTTTCTGGTCTGGATAACCTCTTTGATTTCCTCTTCGGTAAACTTGACTATTCGTTTTGTGTCTTTGCAGTATAATCCAACTTCCACAAGCAGTTCTAAGCCTGCCTGGAAGATTTCATCTGCCATGCCTGGATCAGACATTATTGGCTCTTCTGGATCGTATTCAATTTTATGTTTAGCTACAATTTCTGCCATTTTCGTGGGGAACAACTCATTCTCAAAATCTTCCTCCTTCATTATCGGCCCAGTCATAGTTCTATCAAGTATTTCCCAGAATAATTTTCCCATATTTACACCTCCCAGTGGCTTTTACGATACCATTAAGTATAATTCAAGTACTAAGGATTCTGCCTGTTTCTTGTCACATGCATGAAGAGCAGCTATGAAACCAAACACCATCGATGGTCCAATGGTTGCCCCACCGCCAGCATAGGAGTTCGCCATCACGGAAGCAGAACAGTTGCCT
>CAZZJX010000320.1:0-1823 GCA_964654845.1 uncultured Dehalococcoidales bacterium | reverse complement strand
GTAATGCCTCAGGCCCTACTGGAGGTAAGCTACAGCTCAGAGATGGCTCGCAGCCAAAAAGCGTGGCCATTTTACACTGCGTCGGTAGCAGAGATACGAACTACCATGAGTATTGCTCTCGCGTCTGTTGCATGTATTCGTTGAAGTTTTCCCATATCATAAGGGAGAAGATCCCTGATGCCGAAATCTATCAGCTTTACATTGACCTTCGTTGTTTCGGTAAGGGCTACGAGGAATTTTACAATCGGCTTCAGGAAGAGGGGGTCAACTTCATCAGGGGACGCGCTGCTGAGGTTACTGGTTTAGCGGAAACGTTGGAGGAAGAAGGAAAGCTCATTGTGCTTTGCGAAGACACTCTCATTGGCCGTCAGCGGCGCGTCCCCGTTGACATGGTTGTTTTGAGCAATGCTTTGGAGCCCCGTGCTGATGCTGGGGAAACGGCTAAGCTGTTTTCGCTCAGTAGGAGCGCTGATGGCTTCTTCCTGGAGAGGCATCCCAAGCTAGACCCGGTGGCTACCATGACCGACGGCATCTTTATTGCCGGTTGCTGCCAGGGACCCAAGGATATCCCTGACACGGTGGCTCAGGCCTCAGCAGCAGCAGCACGGGTGCTGTCTATGATCAGCAAGGGCGAGGTCGAGATCGAGGCTGCCACATCGGTTGTTGATGAAGAACTCTGTTCTGGCTGTAAGACGTGTATAGAGCTTTGCCCCTATAATGCAATCTCCTTTGATGAAGAGAAGAAGCTTGCTTCTATTAATGAGGCTTTGTGTAAGGGTTGTGGCACCTGTGCCGCTGCTTGCCCCAGTGGCGCCATTGTGAGCAAGCATTTCACTACTGAACAAATCTTAGCGCAAGTAGAGGGGGTATTGATATGAGCTTTGAACCAAAAATTGTGGGGTTTCTGTGCAACTGGTGTTCTTATGCTGCCGCTGACCTGGCGGGCACCTCGCGAAAAAAGTATGCCCCAAATGTGCGGGTGATAAGAGTAATGTGCAGTGGCAGAGTGGACCCTACCTTTGTGATGAAGGCCTTTCAATCTGGGGCCGATGGCGTACTGGTTTGCGGCTGACATCTTGGTGAGTGTCATTACCTGGAAGGTAATGAGAAGGCAGCGAGGCGTATTCCTTTGCTTAAGAAGATGTTAGGCCAATTAGGGATTGAGGAGGAGAGGGTAAGGTTGGATTGGGTCTCCGCTGCGGAGGGAGACCGGTTTGCATCCATCATCGATGAGATGACGGAGCAAATAAGAGCGCTTGGGCCTTTCAACCGTAATGATGGAGGGAATAATGGCTAAGTTGAAACTGGGTCTTTACTGGGCTGCTAGCTGTGGTGGCTGCGATGTTGCCGTTCTTGATACTAACGAGAAGATCCTCGATGTTGCCCAGATAGCGGATATTGTGTTCTGGCCTATAGCGTTGGACTTCAAGTACCATCATGTTGAAGCCATGGAGGACAAGTCCATTGATGCGTGCCTGTTTAACGGCGCGGTAAGGAGTTCAGAGCAAGAAAAAATAGCTAGATTGCTTCGCGCTAAGTCCAAGACAATGGTGGCTTTCGGCTCCTGCGCCTGTTTTGGCGGGATACCGGCTCTAGCTAATTTCGCCAACCGCACCGAAATATTCGAGCGGGCTTATGTGGAGGCACCATCAAATGATAATCCAGACAGAACCTTTCCACAAACTAAAACCGAGGTCGCTGAGGGCGAGTTAGAGTTACCTGAACTCTATGATACCGTACTAACCCTGGCTCAAGTGGTTGATGTCGAGTACTTCATCCCTGGCTGCCCTCCACCAGTGCCCCTTATCCTTAAAGTAGTGGAA
>CAZZJX010000319.1:0-1832 GCA_964654845.1 uncultured Dehalococcoidales bacterium | reverse complement strand
CCTACGGGCTTAACACTAGTGTTCAGGAAGCACTGAGTGCTCTTACAGCGTATTGAAATACAATCAAGTTCGGGAGCTTTGAGATGAACAACGAGGTGAGAATCATACCGTGTCTCGACGTCAAAGATGGAAGGGTAGTGAAGGGGGTGAAATTTGTTAACCTGCGGGATGCCCGTGATCCTGTGGAGGCAGCGGAGGCCTATTGCCAACAAGGGGCAGATGAACTCGTGTTCCTCGATATCATGGCTACGCTTGAGAACAGAGGAATGAGGTTAGAGTGGGTCAAGAGGGTAGCTGAAAAGGTTACTATCCCCTTCGCTGTCGGGGGTGGTATAAGAGGCATTGAAGATATGAAGGACTTGTTCGCACTTGGTGTGAATAAGGTCTCGATCAACACCGCGGCGGTTGAAAGTCCTGCGCTAGTAGAAGAAGCCTCGAAGGAATTTGGTAGGAATAAACTGGTTGTCGCCATTGATGGCAGGAAGAACCCGCCGGACAACAGTGACCTTCCCAGATTGGAGGTGGTGGTTAGGGGTGGCAATGAGTCCACGGGGATGGATATTGTAGAGTGGGCGAAGAGAGTGGAAAAGCTTGGTGCCGGGGAGATATTGCTTACCAGCAAGGATGCCGACGGTACCAAAGAAGGCTATGACCTGGAGATGACTAAGGCGGTGGCAGAGGCGGTTAGGATCCCGGTCATCGCATCTGGTGGAGCAGGGAGGCTACAGCATCTCTATGAAGCCGTAGTTTTGGGTAAGGCGTCTGCCGTTCTTGCTGCTTCTATTTTCCACTTTGGAGAGATCTCCATTTCTCAGGCAAAAAGGTACTTGCAGGATAAGGGGATATCCGTCATAGTTTAACCGATTTCAATGTTCAGGTAGAGGGGGAATCGCTTGTTCCGAATCGAGGTCTCTATAAAGGCTGGCTTTCCAGAACCCAGAGGGGAAGGCTTACAAAAAGACATCCAAGATCTTGGCATAACGAGTGTTGAAAAGGCTAAGGTGACCGACATATATCTGCTTGAGGGGAGCTTGAATGAGGAAGAAGTGAGGAGAATCTGTCGAGAGCTATTAGTCGATCCTGTTGTTGAGGAGTATTCATATGGTGAGGCGTCCATTACCGGGGTTGAAGACAGTGATGTTCGTGTCATCGAGGTTGCTTACAATCCTGGTGTGATGGATCCCGTGGAGGAGAGCGTTAAGAAGGGTATCCTCGATCTCGGCATAGCAACAGTTGATTCCGTAAAAACCGCCAAGAGCTACTACCTATGGGGTGAGCTCTCGGAGGACACTCTACAATCCATCTGTGATAAGCTACTGGTCAATAGCATAATCCAGCATGTGGTCACCAGGCGAGAAGGGCCCTCGCTTCCGTCAGCGACGTATGAATTCTCTTTGTCAGTTATCGATTTATTGAGTATGGACGATGACGAGCTAATGGAGTTGAGTAAAGATAGGCTCTGGCTGGACTTGGGTGAGATGAAGCAGATCCAGAATTACTTCTCCAAATTAGGTCGAAATCCGACCGAGGCTGAGCTTGAAACACTGGCGCAGACCTGGTCTGAGCACTGCAAACACAAGACCTTCAGGGGTAAGATCAGGCTGGGTGAGGTAGTTATCGATAACTTGCTAAAGAGCACTATCATGAGGGTCACCGAGGAACTGAACAAGCCCTGGTGTCTTTCGGTTTTTACAGACAACGCTGGAGTAATAGATTTCGATGGCCACCATGCCCTGTGTTTCAAAGTTGAGACTCATAATCATCCGTCAGCGGTTGAGCCCTACGGCGGAGCCTCGACTGGAATAGGTGGCGTTATTCGTGACCCTTTGGGC
>CAZZJX010000318.1:845-1870 GCA_964654845.1 uncultured Dehalococcoidales bacterium | reverse complement strand
ATTGAGAGCAGCTTGCGTCCCGACAACACACGGACTTCCTGGCGTCCTGGGCGTAATGCTGACCTGAATACCACCGCCGAATTTGAATGCTTGAACTTTGGCAAGAAGGCCTGCGTCCTCAACATGACCCTCCCAAAGGCGAGGGAGTTGGCCAAGGAGCTAATCAAGATCAGCGACATTGTGACGGAGAACTTCGGTGGGTCGGTGATGGATCGATGGGGAATGGGATATTCGGACCTGGTGAAGATTAAACCTGACATCATAATGTACTCAGGGTGTGGTTTCGGTAGAACAGGGCCCTACAAGGAGTTCCCGGCGTTCGCCGGCATCGTAGAGGCCTACGGTGGCATGCTGTCACTGAACGGATATCCTGGTGGTGAGCCATCTCCGATGTGTACCCGGGGGTATGCTGACATAGTGTCGGCTGAGCATGGCACATTTGCCATTCTCGCAGCGTTGTATCATCGCTCAAAGACTGGAGAGGGGCAATACATAGACCTCTCTATGACCGAGGTAGTGTCTGCCGTTATCCCCGAGGCCATCATCGACTACACTATGAATAACCGCGTACAAGGGCCACAGGGAAACAATGATAGTGCCATGGCTCCTCACGGCTGCTACCGTTGCAAGGGGGACGATGAGTGGGTTACCATCGCAGTCTCCGGCGATAAGGATTGGAACGCTTTCTGTGAGGCCATCGGGAACCCCGAGTGGACCAGTGATGAAAGATTCCGCGATGGCTTGAACCGGCGGAGGAATCAGGCGGATCTGGACAGGCTGATACAGGAGTGGACGAAAACCCATACCCATTATGAGGTAACGGAGATATTACAGCGAGCTGGAGTAATGGCAGCACCCACCCTTAAAGTCGAGGAGGGGGTGCGAGATCGCCATCTGGAGGAAAGAGGCTTCTTCATTGACATTGACCATCCAGGGGCGGGTAAACTGCGTTTGGCCAGTCTGCCCTGGAGGCTAAGCGATGTTCCTCAGGGCAACTATACGCACGCTCCTTTACTTGGTGAGCA
>CAZZJX010000318.1:0-835 GCA_964654845.1 uncultured Dehalococcoidales bacterium | reverse complement strand
CTTCAGAGATTTGTTGAAAATGTCTGAGGAGGAGATAGCTCAGTTGCAGGAGGAGCAGGTTATCTTCTAGGACGCTATGTCGACATGGCCGCGCCAAGCCCGGTAGTGTTATAAGTTAGCGGCATTTGACCCGTACCGCAGAACTCCGAGAGACAAATAACGCCTCGTCTAACGAGGCCTTGGGGCAAGAGTGAAAAAAATACTGCTTCACACCTGCTGCGCTCCTTGTGCTACTTATACAGTAAATCGGCTCAGGGAAATGGGCTTTGATGTCACCTCCTACTGGTACAACCCAAACATTCACCCGTTCACCGAGCACAGAAATCGCCTTGAGTCGATGCGGGCGTTTGCCCAGGCAATAGATTTGCCCCTTATCGTTGCCGAGGGCTACGATATCATCGCCTACTTTCGTGCTGTGGTAGGACATGAAGGTGAGCGCTGCGCCGACTGCTTCCGCATGCGTCTTGAGAGGACTGCGGCTGTTGCCAAAGAGAATGAATTTCCATCCTTCACTACAACCCTTCTTATCAGCCCGTATCAAAAACATGATTTGCTCCGCGAGGTCGGCGAGGAGGTAGCTAAGCAGCATGGAGTCGAGTTCTACTACCAGGATTTCAGAACCGGCTTCAGAGAGAGCCAGCAGCTCTCTAGGGAGCTCGATTTATTTCATCAGAAGTACTGTGGCTGCGTCTACAGCGAGTGGGAGCGCTTCGGTAAAATAGACATCGCCAAGATGCTTGGGTCTACGTAGTCTCCCCTCTCTATATAGGCCAGCCCAGCCAGTCAAAGACGCCGATCATCTTAAGTCCCATGTAAAACATTACGGCAAATAATC
>CAZZJX010000317.1:0-1910 GCA_964654845.1 uncultured Dehalococcoidales bacterium | reverse complement strand
GCTTTGCGCTCAGGGGATTCCTCTCACCAAGCTAGGCTCTTCCTAGGCGCTCTTATCGTCGTAGAACTCAGGTGGCATCATATAATATAAACGTTCAGCACCGCCGCTTGTTTCTGTACGATCCACGGACTAGGAAATAATCCTCTTCCTCTTCTTAGAGAGATAGTCAACCAATACGTAAGCCCCTAGATTCTCCGGGCTGGTATAAAAAACCCTGCCTTTATTAGCTTTGGTGAGGTGATCAACGAACCTCTTAACGTAGGGGTCTCTATCCAGCATAAAGGTATTGATGACAATTCCCTCAGCGGCGCATCGCCTAGCCTCGCGGATGGTCTCTTCAAGAGTGCGAGGGCTGGGGGGATAGTCGAAAAAGGCATGACCTCCTTCAAGGTGAGCTGTGGGTTCACCATCGGTAACCATTATTATCTGCTTGCTACCCGCTTTGTGCTTGGAAAGCAATTTCCTCGATAGCATGAAACCATGATGCATATTGGTACCATAGACATATAGATTCCAGCTAATATGCGGCAGCGTTTCCCTTTTCATTTCGACAGCATAATCTGAAAAGCCAACGATATACAGGTTATCACGAGGGAACTGGGAACGAATCAAGCCATCAAGGGCTAAAGCCATTTTTTTAGCAGCGAAGAAGTTGCCTCTCATAGGCATAGACCAACTAAGGTCGAGCATCAAAACAGTGGAGCATTGGGTGAGATATTCCGTTTGGTAGACCTCGAAATCCTCCGGCCTTAATTTGACTGGGCTGCCAACGCCCTCTCTTGCAAGGGAGTTCATCAAGGTTCTCTCTACATCAAGCAGAAAGCTGTCCCCAAATTCATACCTCTTCGTCTCGTCAGACCTGTCGCCACCGATCCCGCTATTCGACACCTCATGCTTGCCAAAGCGCCCCTTTTTCAAATAGCCAAAGACCTCTCTCAGAGCCTTTTGACCAAGCCTCCGGGTGGCTTTTGGTGTGAGCTTCCACCCGTCACCTTCCTTCCAGATGTAACCTGCCTTTTCGAGCACATCGGTTAGACGCTTCAACTGTTCCAGTGAGCGGTAGGCTTCATCCCCCAGGTAGTGTCTCACCCTGCTTGCCTGAATCCCATCAATGGATGTTCCAAATTGACCCTTCTCTAGCTGTCTCTCCAACTCATCCATGCCCTGAAGCTCCTCCATCAGCCTCAGAGCTTCTGCCAGCGAAAGTGGTTCATCCCCCTGGAATGGGTATCCTCCCAATTTTCTCATTGGGGAGAGGTATTCCAGATTGGCTGCCAGTTCGGCGAACTTATCCCTTAGGTCCTCATCCTCGAGCAACGAATCCACCAGTTCCTCAAGAGACCGTCTTGCCTCCGCTGGCAGGCTATTTAGAAGGGATTCCATCTGTTCTATTCTTCTCCGAAGCATCTCAATGAGCTCGTCAAGGTTCGAAGGTCTCTCAGCACCGAATTGCTCACCGTATTGCTCCATGAACCTCTCGAAATCGGGTTCTAGTCCCTGCATCTTATCCCGAAGCATCTGATTGAGACTTTTTAGCATCTCTCGCAGGTTATTCATATCATCCGGAGTCAAGCTCTCAAGATTGCGCTGGATATCCTGCAAATAAGACTCCATGACCCTGTTCCGCAGCATATCCATCAGCTCTTCGAACAGCCGGCGAGCTTCAGCATCGATAAATTCGTAGCTCGCCATCTCCTTTATCGCCCCTGCCAAGTCCTTGGGCAGGTTATCTAAAAACGAGAGGTTCTTGGCGGCTACATTCTCCAGGGCTTTGACCAAAGCTTCCTCTTGCCCCCCGGCCCACGCCTCCTCCAGTCGCCTTTCGATTCCCTTCTTTTCAGTCTGAATGACCTCATCCAACCTCTGGCGAATTTCATCAAGCACGGAGCTTATGTTGTACTTATCAAGGG
>CAZZJX010000316.1:879-1914 GCA_964654845.1 uncultured Dehalococcoidales bacterium | reverse complement strand
CTTCTCCAGTGCTATCTCCAGTGCCTCCATCTCATCAGTAATGTCTTCGTCTAACCTGGTTAGAGTTGGGTTGATTTCAATACCGCCTTCCATGTGTTCTACCTTGAGTTCCCGCTTGAGTTTCTCCTAAGGTGGCAAAACTTCCTCGCCCAGCAGAGTGACGACACGCTCGTATAACCTTTGCATGTGTCCATCTTCGGCATTGGCTAGCGTCTGGAAAGTCTCTTTCATCTGGGACGATTGGACCTTATCCCTAGCTGCCATATAGAAGTCCCGGGAGCCTTTCTCCAGTTTGATAGCCAGAATGAAAATATCCCTAATATCGGCTGCTTCGGTTATCAACTCCGGTCTCCTTTCAGGTATTCCGGTAATAGTTTCATGAGACCAGTTAATGATACCCCCATCCAGATGGTGGATGCCTTTGAATCCCAGTCCACATAGAGCTATAGCTGCTGCCATGCCCCTGCGCCCTGAGCGGCAATAGGCAATAATCTTCTTATCCCGATCCAACTCCCCCTGCCTGGCCTCAAGTTCGCCCAGAGGGATAAGCATAGCACCTGGTATATGCCCGGCTTCATATTCCTCGGGCTGCCTGACATCCAGAAGGAGAAACTCACCCTTTTTGTCCCTATCTAAAATGGTTTTGATCTCATCGGAGGTTAGGCTTCTTACTTCGTCAACGGCACAGGCTATCTTCACCATAATAAGACTCCTCCTGAAATCCACTCTGGTGTATTTGGGACGAGATTTCTATAAAGCTTTAACAGCTCTCTGAATACTAGCTAGAGCTTCAATCCCTCGGCTACGCGCTTGCCAAGCTCGGGATCAGCCTTGGTAAGATTCTCAACCATGCGTTGCTGAATCGGTTTATCCGCTTTGCCCAAAGAGTCAACGATATTGTCAACCAAGTGATCCTGGTTTACTTTACTGAATGAACGGTAGCGCTCGCCTGCCTGCTCGAAGTCATTTGTAAGGCTTATCTTTCGTCGCATTACGTCTCCCTCAACACGGGGCTGGCTGGTCGGGTAGGCCAGG
>CAZZJX010000316.1:0-869 GCA_964654845.1 uncultured Dehalococcoidales bacterium | reverse complement strand
GGCCTCATGGGGCATCCCGCCTGCCAGGGTGTTGGGCTCGTAATTAACCGTTCCGCCGTCGTAGGGAGCGTACTGCATGGCTCCATCGCGCTGGAGGTTAATGACCGGCACCTGAGGCCGATTGATCGGGAGTTGTAAATAGTTGGGTCCCAGCCGATGTCGCTGAGTATCCGCGTAGGAGAAGAGCCTGCCTTGCAGCAGCTTATCGGCAGATGGTTCAATGCCGGGGATGAGCGTGGCGGGGCAGAACGCGGCCTGCTCCACTTCGGCAAAGTAGTTCTCCGGATTGCGATTCAGCACCATCTTACCTACTGGCATCAATGGAAATCTATCTTCAGGCCAGGTCTTGGTGGCATCGAGCGGATCGAAGCTCTGCTTGAACTCGTCGGCGATGTCCATAATCTGAACGTTTAACTCATACTCCACTGTCCCCCCAGAGGCGATGGTGTTCCATAGGTCGCTGGTAGCCATATCCGGGTCTTCCCCCGCAAGGCGGGCAGCCTCGTGACGGTCGATGGTCTCCACTCCTGCCACTGGTTTCCAGTGGTATTTAACATAGACTGCCTTGCCTTCGGCGTTCACCCATTTATAGGTATTGACGCCGAATCCTTCCATTTTCCTGTAGCTCTTGACCGTACCCCGGTCGGAGAAGAGCCAGATGATCATGTGGGTGGACTCGGGGGTCAAAGATATAAAGTCCCAAAAACGACTATTTGCACTCGAGGCGGTGGGGATGTTTGTATCAGGAGCAGGCTTGAATGAATGGACCATATCTGGAAATTTGATGGCGTCCCGGATGAAGAAGACGGGCAGGTTATTGCCAACCAGATCGTAGTTCCCCTCTTCAGTGTAGAACTTGACTGCAAAGC
>CAZZJX010000315.1:0-1937 GCA_964654845.1 uncultured Dehalococcoidales bacterium | reverse complement strand
CCGATAAATCATTAAGTGCCATTTTGGAAGCAGAGTCCCACACTGAGGAAACCAGAGGTTTTATTAAACGGGTAAGACGTATTACCAGGCGTAAATTCACCCCGGAAGAGAAGATTCGTATTGTACTGGAAGGATTCCGCCATGAAGTACCGATAAGAGATTTATGCCGCCGGGAGGGCATCCGGCCAAACGTGTATTATGTCTGGCTGCGGGACTTTATGGAGGCCGGTAAGGAAAAGTTAGCCCGGGACACGGTTCGTGACGCGACCAAGCTCGAGGTAGCAGAGCTAAAGAGGCAAAATGAAAGTCTGAAGCAGCTGGTAGCCGACCTATCTCTCAAGGTACACATCCTTAAAAAAACCGAAATACCCGGTCTGGGGTAAGACAGAGGCTCCGGATGAGTGCCAGTGAGAGAGCCGGAATACTGACTGTGGTTGCCGCCTCGCCGTTAAGCAAGAGACAGGTCCTGGCTGAGATGGGTATCCCCAGGAGAACGTACTATAACTGGGTAAGGCGAGAGAAAGAGAGTAAATCGAGAGATGCTAAGAGTAGAAGCGGGAGACCGTGGAACAAGGTGAAAGCAGAGGAGGAAAAGTTGGTAATAGACCAGGCACGGGCATCACCAGAGCTGAGTCCGAGGCAGCTGGCCTTGAGGTTGATTGACAGGTATGGCATCTGGCTTTCCGAATCCACGGTGTATCGCATTCTGAGGAGAGAAGGATTGGTAAAAAGAGTCGAGGTAAAGGGCTTTGCCGCCGGTAAAGAGTACCATCGCAAGACCAGCAAGCCAAACGAAATGTGGGCTACCGATTGCAGCTATCTGAGAGTAGTTGGTTGGGGATTCTATTACCTGATAACAGTCATTGATGACTTCAGCCGCTATATCCTTGGCTGGGAGCTTAAGAGGGATATGACAGCCAGTTCCCTCATTGATGTGGTCCAGCAGGCAGTTGATACCACCGGCATGAGTGAAGTGCCAATCAAGGATCGCACCTCGTTACTATCAGATAACGGCTCGGGTTACGTATCGCAAGCTTTTGGAGACTACCTGAGGCTGGTGGGTATAAAACACATCCTGGCCTCGCCCTTTCACCCTCAGACCAACGGTAAGATAGAAAGATACCACCGCACCATCAAAGGAGAGATTAACCTTGTGCCCTACGAAATGCCCTCAGAACTCAGGCAAGCCATAGAATCCTTTGTGGAATATTACAACCATCGGCGCTACCACGAAGCCCTGGACAATGTGACTCCTGCCGATGTGTATTTTGGCAGGAGAGATAAAATCCTGGCTCAGAGAAAGGAGGCTAAACGGAAAACACTACAAGCTAGAAAAGAGTATAACCAGAGACTGAGGAAGCTTGACGAGAATACAACAACTGGCTAAAGTGTCCATAAGTTGGTTGTGCCTTAAATGCTGACGACGCACAACCAGTGATGAAGTACAGAGTGCGCCTTGACCTATCGTTCGACAATGAAGAGGATGCTCAAGCCTTGATGGGTTACGCTAAGAGCCTTTCCGGGAAAGCAGTTAGCCTTAATGAGGATGAAGCCAACGAGGAAATAGCCTTCTGCGATTTGGAGCTCTGTCGGCACGATGAAGGATTGCCCTGCACCACCCTGGAAAGGGTCGAGATCAGGAAATTATAAGGAGCCGTTATTATGAACATAACCGAAATGAGAGCCATAGTCAGGCGTGACTTACACGACGAGGACGAGGAAAATTATCGCTGGACTAATGATGAGTTGGACCGGCATATTGCCCACGCCGTTAAGGACTTCTCGGAGGCTATCCCCTGCGATCAGAAGGCAGTTAAAGCGACTACATCAGGCTCCAGAGAGATTGATATATCTACCCTGACCGATAGGATTGCAATAGAGGCAGTGGAATACCCGGTGGCTCAATTCCCCCGGAGGTACCAGCGCTACTCCCTCTG
>CAZZJX010000314.1:0-1955 GCA_964654845.1 uncultured Dehalococcoidales bacterium | reverse complement strand
CATTCAGGGTCCCTCAGAATGACATCACAGGCACCCCCAGGCCCCCGCCAGAGGGGAGACCCCTCTGGACTCCCCCTTATTCTCTTACTCATCTTTCGGGGCGAGGTCAGTAACCACTACGTTTACCAGTCTCCGCGGTACATAGATGACCCTGAGAATCTTCCTATCATTCAGGTAGGCTTTTATCCGCTCGCGGCTTAGAGCCAGCTCACGGGCCTCCTCCTCGGCGATGGTAACAGGCGCAGTAACCCGATCGCGGAGCTTACCATTGACTTGGATAACCAGGGTGAACTCCTCCTCGGCGGCAAGCTCGGCATCCCAGTCAGGGAAAGGCTGGTTGTGGATGCTATAAGGGTGGCTGCTCCTCGCCCAAAGCTCCTCGGCAAAATGGGGAGCGGTGGGAGCAAGGAGCAGAAGCAGGCTATCGATGGCTTCATGCCAGGCCTCCATTTTCACCATTTTTTCCTCTCGCAGCTTTCCCAGATAGTTGGTAAACTCCATTAAGGCAGCGATCATGGTATTGAAACGGAACCTCTCCAAGTCTCCGGTGACCTTCTTGATGGTCTTATGAGTGATACGGCGTAGATTTTTCGTTTCAGTTGCGTTTGGTTTCTCCTCGGAGTAATCTCCTAGAACCAAGTCCCACACCCTGTTCAGCCAGCGGGCTATCCCCTTGATACCTCTGTCGTCCCACTCCCCGCCCTGCTCCCAGGGTCCGATAAACATCAAATAGGCACGCACAGCATCGGCACCCAACTCGGCGACATATTCATCGGGGTTGATCACTCTGCCCTTGGACTTGCTCATCTTCTGCCTTTCAATGACAATAACTCCCTGGTTGAAAAGCCGGGTGAAAGGTTCGTCGAAATCTACGATCCCCATGTCACGAAGCGCTTTAATAAAGAAGCGGGAGTAGAGGAGGTGCATGGTGGCGTGCTCTGCCCCGCCGGTATATTGGTCTACCGGGCACCAGTATTTTAGCTTCTTGTCATCGAAGGGTGCATTCTCACAGTTTGGGCTGGCAAAGCGCAAGAAGTACCATGAGGAGCACATGAAGGTGTCCATGGTATCGGTCTCGCGTCTCGCTGGGGCACCGCAGTTTGGGCATGACGTATTAACGAAAGAATCGCAGTACGTGAGGGGGGATTCCCCTGTCGGTCTAAACTCAGCATCCTCTGGCAGCAGCACCGGCAAGTCCTTCTCGGGCACTGGTACAATTCCACACTTGTCGCAATAGACCATGGGGATGGGGGCACCCCAATATCGCTGTCTGGAGATAAGCCAGTCGCGAAGGCGGTATGTCGTTTTCCGCTCTCCGTAGCCCTTTTCCTCCATATAGTCGGCGATGGCTTCCATACCTTCTTCGCTGGACATGCCATTGAACTGAGCCGAATTGACCATGGTACCTGGCTCAACCCAAGCCTCGGTGAAATCATCTCCGTTCCAATCAGGAGGGGCGATGACTACTCTTATGGGAAGGCCGAAGCGCTGGGCGAATTCGAAATCACGCTGATCGTGAGCTGGCACTGCCATAACTGCCCCGGTGCCGTAGCTCATCAGAACATAGTCGGCAACCCAGATGGGCACCTGCTCGCCATTTAGCTTGTTCGTGGCATAGGAACCAGTAAAGACACCGCTCTTCTCCCGCTCGGTGGATGCTCGTTCAATCTCCGATTGCCTTCGCGCCTGCTCGATATAGCGTGTCACCTCTTCCTTATGTTCCGCTGTGGTGAGATTCTCCAGCAGCGGGTGCTCCGGGGCAAATACCACAAACGTGACGCCATAGATGGTGTCTGGTCGGGTGGTGAAAACACTGAACTCACCGCCCTCATCAAGCCCGAATGAGATCTCCACCCCCTTACTTTTACCGATCCAGTTCCTCTGCATGATTTGTATTCTCTCGGGCCATTCGATACTGCTGAATTCGAGGAGCTCCTCGGCGTAGTTAGTGATTC
>CAZZJX010000313.1:0-1976 GCA_964654845.1 uncultured Dehalococcoidales bacterium | reverse complement strand
ATGGTGGGCAGCACTTGGAGCAGGCTGAAGGAGATTTAAAGAGAAGCGCGTTTCTCGAATCGCTCGGTTATAAAGTGGTAAGGTTCTGGAATCATGAAATACTGGGCGAGATTCATAACGTACTTGAGCGGATACACGACTCTTTGATTGAAGTTCCCTCTCCCCAGCCCTCTCCCGGAGGGAGAGGGGGCGAGGCTTGAGACAATCCATGAATTCTGAGGAAGAGCTGGATTTTGAAGAATGAATGTATATTCACAAACTGCCTTATATCTTGTTCATGCCTGGTCTATGTTAGTAGCAAGAATATCTATCGTTTTGGCAATATTGTCTGTGCCAGTAACAGCGCTTGTTTATGGGGCATGGGTTGTCGAAGGGTTGCCAATAATAATTTTGGTGCCATTCGTAGTATGGGTGACATCAGTCTTAATTTTAGTTTTCTCCGGCCTGTTTTTAAAATGCGATATATGTGGAAAACGCCCAACAGTTACTTGGCAAGCAACACAGAAAGTTAATTCCACATCGGATACGAATGCTCAAAAAATTCTCGAATTTTTCTACACGCCCGAGCTTAGAGATAAAAAGTTTAAATGTGTTCACTGCGGCTCAGAGTTTCTATTAGGAAATCTGCCTCATAGGTCATAAGGATAGTGCGCCAAGCGAAGCTTGGCGCTTCTTGCCGGGTGCAAGTCCCGGTCGGGAGAGAGATCAGGATGATCTCTCGTAAGGGCTAACCACCCACCCGTATCGAGTGTTGCGCCTCTGGCGGACAGCGTTGCAAATGGTAGGGAAACTGTAGCAGACGTGAACAACAGAGGTGAAGCGTACACAGAGAATCTTGTAGGCCAGAGGGGTGACGCACCACCCTGAAGCGATTTCAGCCTCGTTAATGATAATAAAGCAGACGGCGACAGTGTTATCTTACTGGAAGCCAATACAGAGGAATCGAGAGTCGATACTATGGGCGAGATAGAGTGGCACTGTCGGGAAACCAGGCAGAGAACAGAGAAAACAAACATCGCCCTAAGGTATGGACAAGGTGAGATTTCCGAGGGTCTGTCGGGGTCCGAGCGCCTGGCATGTAAGAAGAGAAGCGTCGAGAACTTGGGAGGCCCCATCGGCTCCCGGGAGCGAGGTAAGGTAGGCGGATATTGAGGCACGTAAGGGGAAACCCGGAAACGGAACTAAGCCGAAGCCTAAGCATTGCTTGCCGGGGAAGCCATCCTGACCGAGGAGGGAGGGAGGCCGGAAGTGGGTGGGGAGTCAGACTGGCTAATAGTACTCTGAGCACGGGAGAGCCGTGTACATGGGGAAGGGGCCAGCAAAGTTACGCAGCCTGCAAAGGAAACTTCACCCAGACACGAAGGGCTGGACCATGAAGCCAACCTCCCTGCGGGGAATAGCGAACAAAGCGGCATCGGACAAGGCGCATCGGTTCCGGAACCTATTTGGCATGCTGACAGTGGGATTTCTTCTATGGTGTTGGCAGTTTGTCAACAAGCGAGCGGCGAGCGGTGTAGACCGTCAGGACGCACGCAGCTATCAGGAGAACCTGCAGGAAAACATCGAAGCACTGGTGGCAGCGGTCAAAGGGGGACGGTATCGGGCCAAGCTGGTGCTCAGAAGGTATATACCCAAGCTCAACGGGAAATTGAGGCCCTTGGGTATCCCGGCCATCGCGGACAAGGTACTGCAGATGGGGGTCACCAAGATACTGGAGGCGATCTACGAGCAGGACTTTCTGGCCTGCAGCTACGGCTACCGGCCGAAGGTCGGAGCCCTGGATGCAGTCCGGGACCTGAGCGCCGAGTTCAGAAGCGGGCGCTATCACTTCCTGGTCGAGGCGGACATCCGCAGCTTCTTCGACCGCATCGATCATGAAAAACTGATCGAGTTGTTGAAGCAACGGATCGACGACGAACCCTTTGTACGCCTCATCCGTAAATGGCTGAAGGCAGGCATATTGGAGACGGATGGAC
>CAZZJX010000312.1:0-1983 GCA_964654845.1 uncultured Dehalococcoidales bacterium | reverse complement strand
CTCGGCTCATGCTGGGAAAGGCAGCCACCCCTGCCCTCTGAAGTATCCCTGTTACCTCATAGTGGGTATGGTTAATAGTCCACTGGGAGATTAGATTATCAATCTCCTCTTGGTTTTTCCATCTGCTTGTAGCATCGGCGAACCCGGGGTCGCTGATCCAATCAGTCTTGTCAATAACCTGGCAGAAGGCTTGCCATTCCTCATCGGTGGCGATGGCGATGCTTACCCATTTATCGTCGCCTTTGCAGCGGTAGCAGTTGTGGGGGGCCATAAAGTCATCGCGATTGCCCATGCGGGTAGGACTTCTATGGTTCATGAAGTAGTCCATAAAAGCATCGCCTATGATACAGTTTGTAGCTTCCCACTGAGATATATCGATAAACTGTCCCTCACCTGTTCTCGCACGGTGAATCAGAGCGGCTGAAACGCAAAAGGCAAGAACTGCGCCAGTAGTCAGGTCAAGCCGCCCGCGACCGCCCGATAGACTTGGCATGCCATCGGGGTAACCAGTCAGATCATACAGCCCACTGAGCGCGGCGAAGTTAGGGTCGTAGGCGCGGTAATCCCGCTCAGGGCCGGAGGCTCCCCAGCCCGACATAGAAAGCGCAATAATGTCAGGCTTGATTTCTTTTAAAACGGGATAGGTCAAGCCAAACCTTTCCATCATGCTACCAGAATAGTTGTCTGTCACCACATCGCTAATTGCGACGAGCCTCTTCGCCAACTCAATCCCCTTTGGCTGCGTTAAGTTGATGGTGATACTCCGCTTACCGAGGTTGAGGCTGTTGTACATAATACTCCGATTAACGTCAGTTGAAGACGGCCCCGGTTCTGGGGTGGACCTTCGTGTGAGACAAAGATGGTCCTGGCTCTCTATTCTGATGACCTCGGCTCCGAGATACGACAGAAGCTCCGTGCCTGACGGACCGGCCCACACCCAGCAGAAGTCGGTGAGCCTCACTCCCTCCAGAGGCTTTCTATTAAGCAAGCCATTGCCGATACGCGGACGCACCCTGTTACTCTTGACCTGCGGGGATAACTGCGGAATGCCGCTTGGCTCATTACCTCGGATATCCTCGTTATGCTGTCCTAGTAGGGGAGCGGGGCGCTCAAAGGCAATCGGCGTCGCGGAAAACTTGGCCAGGCCCAAAGGATAGCTGAGCCTGCCCGCCTCAGGGTGCTCCACATCCACAAAAAACCCGCGTGCCCTCATACGTTCAGTATTAGGCACCTCTGCAACCTTGTAGAGAGGGGAGGCAGCGCAGCGTTGCTTCTGTAACGCGTGGAAGATCTCCTCCCTCGTGTATTGTAGCATCCAGGATTTACCCAGCGGATGAATATCCTCGGGACTCAGCACGTGCCGCTTTGCTGCTGTGCTGAACCTCTCCTCCTTGGCCCACTCTGGGTTACCCATGAGGTCAATGAAACTCCGCCAGGCCCTGTTCTCCAATAGCATGAGTAGAACATAGCCGTCCTTGCAGCGGTGCACGCCACTCCCACCGGTGAACATGGATGGACTCCCTCTCCAATCCGGCCATCGATTCTCAAAGTAGAAGGCCATATCCGTTCTCTGCAAGTGGAGCAGCACCTCTTGTTTTGAGACGTCAATATATTGACCTGTCCCGGTGAACTGGCACCAGTACAAGGCAGATAGAGTAGCCAAGGCGGCAAAGATCCCGCAATCATATTCCGCAATGAGCCCCCCTTCCCTGATCGGCTCCCGCTCTGGTCTGCTAGATAATTGCTGGTTAACTGGGGTTAAATAGCCCAATGCGCTTCCGTGGGAGACATTGAGATAATGGGCTTTATAATCCTTATAGGGTCCAGTCTGTCCAAAAGGAGTAATTGAGGTCATGATTAGCCGGGGATTGATTTCAATCAGCGTATTAAAATCCAGACCTAGTTTGCTCATCGTTCCAGGAGGAGTATCTTCGATGAATATATCGGTATTCTCGATGAGCCTCTTGAATGTCTCCTTATCTT
>CAZZJX010000311.1:0-1991 GCA_964654845.1 uncultured Dehalococcoidales bacterium | reverse complement strand
GTGTTATTGGGCGGGGCATATATCGCTTCGCCCAGGTCCTTACCCACTTTCTTACGGTCGATATCAAATGCAGCAACGAAGTTAATATCCCTAATATGATACCCGCCCAGGTTGACATGCATTAAACCGGGGACAAACTCATTTTCTGCTGCTTCACTGTAATAATGAACACCCTGCACCAGCGATGATGCACAGTTTCCTACACCAATAATGGCTACGTTTATATTGCCCAAATCTGTCTCCTGTTCTACAATAGACCTACCCTAATAGGGAGGTGAGTTTTGGTATATGATTTTCACACTCATTCCGCACTGAGCGATGGTTCCCTATCGCCAATTGAACTAATAAGACGAGCGCAGGTAAGAAATTACAAAGCTATCGCAATCACTGACCACGCCGGAGTTGGCTATCTGGAGCGGATAATTAAGGAAATCGCCGAGGACTGCGCTCTGGCCAGGCAGCACTGGGATATTATCGCCATCCCCGGTGTGGAGCTTACCCATCTCCCTCCTCCAGCAATCTGCGAAGCGGCAAAGCGTGCCAAAGAACTTGGAGCATGGCTGGTTGTTGTTCACGGCGAGTCCATTATCGAGCCCGTAGAAAAGGGTACCAATTCCGCAGCACTTCGGTGCCCCTATGTGGATATCTTGGCGCACCCTGGCCTGCTTACCCTTGAAGAAGCCGAACTGGCAGCCGCCAACGGCATTTTCCTTGAAATCAGCGCCAGGAAGGGACACTCGCTTACTAATGGCCACGTCGCTCAATTGGCTAGACTTACAGGAGCCAAGCTCCTCCTTAACTCCGATGCCCACAACCCCTCGGATCTGCTCTCCCCCGGCTTAGTCCGCCAAATCGCACAAGGCGCCGGTCTAAACGAGGAAGAGAGCGTTGAAGTTCTAACAATCAACGCTTGTGCCCTTCTAGAAAAACTACCCCTACCACAGCAAAACTAGACCTTATGTGGTAGTTTGATCTTGCTCAAAGGCTGTATCCATTAGCTCTTGCCGATTCGGAACACCTTTGTCCCGCAGGTAGGGCACACCCCTCGTATTGCCGGCCTGCCGTTCTTTAGAGTAACGTTCTGAGGATTCCTGATCTCCTTTTTCGCTCTACATTTGAAGCAGTAAGCTTCTGCCATCCGTATCACCTCCTTCTAAGCTAGTTGAATATAATTGCTTCGTACCTTAAATGTCAAGTCCTTCCGAGGCTGTCCCAGATAGGGGGTAGCTTGGAGCGTCAACCCCAACCACGCCTGGGCCGGATGCTCCAGGCTTGTCCTGAGCTTGCCGAAGGGCTACCTTGTTTTGCTTGTTTTTAAGATACCCAACCGCCACTACCACATTTACTTCTTAGTCCCTACCGCCAATCGCGATGACAATCTTGAGCCGTAAGACAACTAGCGGGTTCACCTTTGCCAGACATGACCTTAAAGCTCCACCGATGATATAGTGCTCGCCCTCTGGGAGATCAATATGGAATTGGGTTCTTTTTGGACTTCCTTGTTAGGAAGGAAGCCACAGCACATCACCGCAGAGCCCAGAGGCGCGGGGGCGGCTGGAGAAAACGGCGAATTTCTGCTTCTCCTCGCCCAGAATGGCATCGTCACCGTGGCCGGGGTAGACCAGCGTATCATCGGGGAGCACGAAGAGCTTCTCGGTGATGGAGTTGACGACCTGTTCGAAAGCAGCGGGGTCTCTCGTCTTGCCTGGGCCGTTGGGGAAGAGCGTATCCCCGGAGAAGAGGTGTTTCCCCATGAGCAGGCACAGGCTGCCCGGTGTGTGGCCCGGGGTATGAAGCACCTTTGAATTCACTTCGCCGAAGCTTACTACATCGTCATCCTCCAAGGTCAGGTCAGGCGATGAGGGAAGAGCACCTGCTTCTAAAGGATGGACGGCCACTTTGTCATTGAGACTATCCCTCACCTCTTGAAAAGCGCCCAGGTGATCGAGCTGGGTATGGGTGATTATTATATACCTTACGCTGATATCCCC
>CAZZJX010000310.1:0-1991 GCA_964654845.1 uncultured Dehalococcoidales bacterium | reverse complement strand
GTCGCTTCAGTCGGGTGGCTGCATCAAGTTCGACCTCAAGGCCTGGAGCGAGGGGCTTCATATCGCCCTGTGCGGCGTAACCAATAAAAGAACTCTAGAGAACTTCAAGCTTTTAGCCACCTACACCATAGAGAGGCCATCACCCCCCTTCCTCATCGCCAGCACCCTCCTTATCCCGGGGTATATCGATAAAGAGGAAGTGGCTAAGATTGCGTCCTTTGTCGCCTCCCTTAACCCAGAGATCCCGTACAGCCTTCTTGCCTTCCATCCCCAATTCTTCATGGGCGACCTGCCTACCACCTCGAGGCAACTCGCCTTAGAGTGCCTTGAGGCGGCAAAAGAGGCAGGTCTAAAGAATGTGAGGGTTGGCAATATCCATCTGCTTAGGGATAACTAGAGGGATAGCCTTCATAATCTACGTCGGGGAAAGTATAATAGTCCAGGAATAGGGCAGAAGTCAAAGGATGGCTGGTATACGGAGAAAGGCAAGGACCATAGCTCTTCAAACGCTATTTGAGGTCAATTCTGTTGATCACGACGCGGAGGAGACATTAGAGCGACTTGTGAATGAAACTCCCCTTCCGGAGGAGGGGGCGCTTTTCGCCCGCGAATTGGTGAGCGGTGTTTTGACAAACAAGGAGAGAATTGATAACATGATTCAGAATTGTGCCCCTGCCTGGCCGGTAGCGCAGTTAACAGCTATCGACAGAAACATTCTAAGGATTGCTATCTTCGAGATTTTGTTGGATAATAAGGTGCCCATTAAAGTTGCCATCAATGAGGCAGTGGATCTTGCCAAGACCTTTGGCAGTGAGAATTCCTCGAAGTTTGTTAACGGAGTTTTAGGAACTGTTAGCACCCAAGTAAGTAGAGAAAGGGGGTGAAAAGGTGCCCACAGTTTTCGAGAGGCTTAAGAAAATTGTCGTCGACCAGTTGGGCGTCGAGGATGAACAGGTAGTGCTTGAGGCTTCCTTCGTCGATGACCTGAACGCCGATTCCCTTGATTTGGTAGAGTTGACCATGGCCATCGAGGAGGAGTTCAGCGATGATAATAGGGAAATACGGATATCGGACGAGGATGCAGAGAAGCTGGTAACAGTGAAGGATGCCCTTAATTATATCAAGGAGTTAGGCATAGAGGACGAGTAAGACAAGTAGTAAGAATAGCTAGCTATTGTTGTTCCATAAGATACTTCTCCGCGGAAAGAGCAGCAGTGGCTCCCTCTCCCGCGGCGGTTATCACCTGACGCGGTGAGTTTTTGCGGATGTCACCTGCAGCAAAAATGCCCGGTATATCGGTTTCCATTCCCTGAGTAGTAGGGATGCGTCCTTCCTCATCCAGAGTAAGAAGCCCCCTAAGGTAATCAGTTTCTGGATGTAGCCCGACATACAGAAAGACCCCCGACACCCCCACAGTCGAAATTAAACCCGTTCTTACGTTGCGTACAGTTAGCCCCCGAACCTTATCAGGTCCCGTAATCTCCTCTACCACTGTATCCCAGATGAACTCAATTTTCGGGTTGGCAAAGGCCCGCTCCTGATGAAGCCTTGAGGCGCGAAGCTGGTTACGGCGGTGAATTAAGATGACCTTGGAAGCAAACCTGATGAGAAGCATTGCCTCCTCCACCGCCGAGTTCCCACCCCCGACCACGGCCACCACTTGCTCCCTAAAAAATGCACCGTCGCAGGTGGCACAATAGGACACCCCTTTGCCCAGAAACTCTTCCTCTCCTGGCACACCAAGTTTATTGGGCTCGGCACCTCCAGCGATAATCACCGCTCTTGCCACAAATTCGCCCTCGGTGGTTTTTATCACCTTCCCTCTCTCACTAAGCTCAAGGCCAGTCACCTCAGCAGCAATCGTTTCGAGACCAAATTTTTCCGCCTGCTGGTACATAAGCTGGCCAAGCTCATAGCCCGAGATGCCATCGGGAAAACCGGGATAGTTCTCAACATGCTCTGTATTAGCGATCTGGCCACCAAATATGCCC
>CAZZJX010000309.1:0-2010 GCA_964654845.1 uncultured Dehalococcoidales bacterium | reverse complement strand
GGTCAATGCGTCGCTAGCTGCCCGGTAGGAGCGCTGGTCGCCAGAGATAGATTGCCCCCACTCACAGAGGTGAGCACGATATGTCCTTATTGCGGTGTGGGTTGCGGCGTTCTGCTTGGTGTAATAGGCAATTCCATCGTCAGCGTACGCGCGGAGGAGCAAAATCCGGCCAGCAGAGGCAGGCTCTGTGTCAAGGGCCGCTTCGGCATCCCCGAGTTTGTCAATCACGAGGAGCGGCTTACTACCCCGCTCATCAGGAAAAACGGCAAGCTTATCGGAGCTACCTGGGAGGAAGCGCTTGACCTTGTCGCCAGCAAGCTATCAGAGTATAGGGCCAGCGAAAAGTTTGCCGCCATCTCATCCGCTAAATGCACCAATGAGGATAACTACATTATACAGAAATTTACCCGCGCGGTGATGGGCACAAATAATATAGATCACTGTGCCCGGCTCTGCCATGCCCCCACTGTGGCCGGTCTGGTCCAAAGTTTCGGAAGTGGGGCGATGACCAATACAATCGCCGAGGTCGGCGAGGCCAGTTGCATTCTCGCCATAGGCACCAATACTACTGAGGATCATCCCATAATCGGTACCGATGTCAAGAAAGCGGCTAGGAATGGTGCAAAACTCATTGTAGCCAACCCCCGCGAGATAGATCTATGCCGTTTCGCCACCCTCTGGCTTAGGCACCGCCCGGGGAGCGATGTCGCCCTGTTGATGGGCATGATGAAGGTCATTGTCGATGAAGGGCTAGCTGACACCGCATTTATTCAAGAAAGGTGTGAGAATTTCGATGAGTTTCAAGAGTCGCTTAAAGGCTTCGGCCTGGATAGAGTTTCAAATATAACCGGCGTCCCTGCGAACAGGATCGCTGAGGCGGCCAGGATCTTTGCCCAGAACAGCCCGGCAACGATCCTCTATGGTATGGGGATAACCCAGCACTCCCATGGAACCGACAATGTGATAGCTACCGCTAATCTGGCGATGCTCACCGGAAACGTGGGTAAGCCATCGACCGGGGTGAATCCCCTCCGCGGTCAGAACAATGTGCAGGGTGCCTGCGATATGGGTGCCCTGCCCAATGTATACTCCGGCTACCAAAGCGTGGCTAACCCCGTGATCAAAGAGAAGTTCGAGAGGGAATGGGGTACCAAATTAAGCGATTCGCCGGGTCTACCCCTCACCGAGATGATAGATGCTGCCCACGAGGGATATATAGAGGCGGTATACCTGGTAGGGGAGAACCCGGTGCTAAGCGACCCCGATGCCAGACACGTCGAGGAGGCGCTTAAGAAGCTGAAGCTTTTCATTGTGCAGGACATCTTCCTTTCGGAGACGGCGCAGCTTGCCGATATCGTCCTTCCTGCAGCAACCTTTGCTGAGAAGGATGGCACCTTCACCAATACGGAGCGCCGGGTGCAGCGGGTGCGCCAAGCTCTCAAACCCAGGGGCGGTTCACGGCCCGATTGGTGGATCACCTGCCAGATCGCAAAGCGGCTTGGAGGCAGAGGCTTCGATTTCGATAATCCTTCTCAGATCATGGAAGAGATCGCTGAGCTTACTCCTGCCTATGGCGGTATTTCGCATGATCGTCTAGAAAAGGGCGGCCTGCAGTGGCCATGTCCTTTGGATGACCATCCGGGAACACCGATCCTGCACACTGAGTTCTTCACTAGGGGCAAGGGGAGGTTCTTGCCTCTTGAATATAAGCCGCCGATGGAGCAGGCCGACGATGATTACCCTCTTATCCTCACCACGGAGCGTAGCCTGTACCAGTTTCACACTGGCACCATGACGCGGAAAGTGAAGGGCCTCAATGTTCTTAAAGGAGAGGAACTGGTTCAGATAAATCCACAGGACGCCCAGAATCTGGGGATCACCGATGGCGATTGGGTATGGGTTATCTCGCGACGGGGAGAAGTGAAGACAAAATCAAGACTTACTGAAGCTTCACCGGTGGGCGTGGTGACGATGAGCTTCCATTTCACCGAAACGAGGACGAATCTTCTC
>CAZZJX010000308.1:0-2032 GCA_964654845.1 uncultured Dehalococcoidales bacterium | reverse complement strand
CTGGGCGGTTACTTCAGCAGCTTTCTTGACATTCTTCATTCCTTCTACTCTCCATGTTTGACATTCGGCCTATCCATCGATAGAATGGCACTCGACTAGTGGAGCGTCATCGGTTTTCCTGCTCGTATTATTAGCAGTAGCTAAGTATCTATGCGCAGATTACGTTGCGACCAGCAGCGGTCCGTTGCCAGAAGCAAGTGCTCCATTCCGCTCAACCATCTTCAGCTTAAAATAAGCCGAGAATATGATATTCAATCCGGTGGTCAGGTTGCCTTCCTCAAATGGCTTACTCTGAATATGTTTGGTCTCAGAGCCGAAGGTTAGTTCTATGCCATCTATATAGGCTCTTAGGCGGTCAGTAACAACATACTTCGGCACTTTGCCCACAGCTTTGGTAGCTTTCTCCATGAGCGCTTGAGCGTCTTTAGTTGTGCGGGTTTCCGATATATGCGTAGCTAACAAGTATCTGGTATCAGCGTCTATAATGTCCCAAAACCAGATATTCTTACCACCAGACTTAATCACCGTTTCATCAGCTATCCACGTATCACCAACTTTTGGTCTGAACTCTTTAGCCTTTATTACGGAATCCCTTGAGAATCGTACTACCCAATAGATGCCAGGCTCAGACATACGGAGTCCGTAGTCCTGCTCTATCTGGCGCTGTATGCTGTCCAGTGGCATCGCCCCGCAGTACATACCTACAGCAGAGGTGAAAACCTTCACGGGCGTCTTTATCTTGGGCAGAGTGTCCTTGTCCACGAACTTGCGCTTGCAGACCTTGCACCAGTAACGCTGTATGCTACTGCGGGTGCCGTACTTGCTGACAGCCTCAGAACCACAGTGTTTGCAGTTTATGTGGTCACTCTTCTGATGTGGTATTCTCTGAGCCATCTCGTGCCTCCAGTCGTGATAGCATGGCAGCATTTTGCTCTAGCACCTTGTCCATACGTTCCAAGACTGCCTGTAGTTCTGCTTGCCGTTCTTGTTCTTTCCGCTCTGCTTTTCTTGTGTCTCTTATTAACCACCAACCTGAAAAGCCCAACACCACCAACGCAATCACTAGACCGGGCCATGAATTGACCATCTCTGTCATGATTGCCCCACCATGCCCAGCCACCGCTTGCTCCAACGCATCCTTGGCGCAAAGACCAAGTGCGAGGAAAGCCGTAATGAATACCCCGACAACCACATCTCTTCTAACCAAAATTCTATCCCCCCAAACAATCGTTCAAGAGGGTTATACGCCCTACTGACCATTTTTAACCACCCTTGGACTAAATCCCCTTGTGCACTTTGTGGGAAATGGCCGAATCAGTTCTCATACTCCATATACTACATATGCGAAGTCACATAAATGTCACAAACCGCCCGGAGAGTATCAACAGAAAGTCACAGAAACACGACAGGTATCGTTCTGGAATTAGCGAACGGCAGTAGCGGGCAATTCGGCCTGCTGGCGTGTATTTTGGGAACTGAAGGGCATTATTGGAAACCTGTGAACTAAATCATTCAGAGTGTGCTATATTTACAATGCGGTTCAATTAGATATTACCCATAGATATGAAAAAAATGAGTAGAGAACAAAGAATTGCCACCGGAGCCATAATAATAAAAGAGGAGAGAATTCTACTCGTCAGATATAATGATCGGCACAGTAGAAGTTACCTTGTTGGACCAGGTGGAGGTGTGCACGGCAACGACGAGAGTATTACCCAGGCTTTGATGAGGGAAGTGGAAGAGGAAACCGGACTCGAAGTAAGCCCCTATAAATTACTCTTCGTTGAAGATTTGCTTTCTAATCGCTATAGAATAGTCAAGATTTGGTTCCTTTGTAATATCGTCGGTGGGCAAGTGGAACAGACGCAAGGTGCAATTGATGAGGGGATAGTCGAAGTTGGGTGGTACAGAAGAGATGAACTTAAAAATGAAGTCGTTTATCCACCAATTCTGATGAAAGAGAATTGGGAATCGTTTTTTGGTGACAATCGGGAATCAAAATACCTGGAGTTAAGAAACGCCGACTTCTAGC
>CAZZJX010000307.1:0-2060 GCA_964654845.1 uncultured Dehalococcoidales bacterium | reverse complement strand
GCGCAGCGTTCGGGACGCTGAGGTCGGAGGTTCAAATCCTCTCGCCCCGATTTTTCGTTTCTTCCATTCATCCTCTATCTTAGCTGATTTGTTAGTGGGTATCGGAACTGAGATTAATCAGCCAGGTGCCGCTTCGCCTCGTCCCATAGGGCGTCCTGCCCCTCGATGGAAAGGCTCTCAAGCGAAATGCCCCGCTCCTGGCAGACCTTCTCCATATATGAGAAACGACGGTAGAAGCGCTCGTTTGCCCCTCGCAGTGCCGGCTCGAGGTCAATGTCGAGCCGGCGGGCGATGTTGGCCAGGGTGAAAAGCAAGTCACCAAACTCCCGTACCCTTTGCTGATGCCCGGTTGCCTTCTTAATCTCCGCTATCTCCTCGGCGAGCTTGTCGAGGATGTCCTCCACTTCCTTCCAGTCGAAGCCCACATGGGCGGCGCGGCGCTGCACCGCTTGTGAATATACCAAGGCAGGCATCTCTTTTGGTATGCCGCTAAGGATTGTTTCGCCTTCTTTGCCCTCCTCACGCTTTATTGCATTCCATTTTGACAGCACTTCGCCAGCAGTTTTGGCTCGGGCATCGCCGAAGACATGGGGGTGGCGGCGGATCAGCTTGGAGTTGATGCCGCTAATTACGTCGTCTATCTCAAAATCACCATGCTCGCTGGCCATCTGAGCGTGAAACACGATCTGCATCAGCAGGTCGCCCAGTTCCTCACAAAGCTTGCCCATATCTTCTGCATCGAGGGCCTCTACAACCTCGTAGCTCTCCTCCAGCAGGTTGTTCTTAACCGAGAGATGGGTCTGTGCCCTATCCCAGGGGCAGCCATCAGGGCGGCGCAGCTTAGCTATAATATCTACCAGGGTATCGAAGCTATCCAATCTATGCCCCTTTCTTAAAATCTCCTCGCCTGGATTATACGAGCAAAGCTCTTGAATTGACAAGTTGAAGCTTGTTTAACTACCATGAGCGCATGGTAGAAAGAAAGCCTTTGAGGATTCTCGTTGCTCTTTTGGTGGTCATCTTCATTCTGTGCATTCCTGCCTTTCTGTTTAGCAGCAATCTGCGCTGGGCGGTCAATAGTGTGGGGCTGTATGAATATGGATTCAATAAATATGAGATCAGTGAAGCAACCGGCATCAGCGATGAAGATTTACGGGTGGCAGCGCGGCAATTGATTCATTACTTCAACTCGAAGGAGGAGCCGATTCAGACCACGGTCTTGACTCCGCAGGGCGATGAGCTGTTTAACCAGCGTGAAGTAGACCATCTCAAGGATGTCAAAGGTTTGATAAGACTTTATTATCATGTTCAAGTAGTCGCATTGGGCTACATTGCTGCCTTTGTTGTCGGTGGCTTCATTTGGCAGAGGAAACGGTTTTTGTCCTTGTTGCTGAGGGGGGTTGTTGGGGGCAGCATTCTTACTATAGCCTTGCTTGTTGTTATAGGGTTGGCAGCATGGATCAATTTCGACTGGCTTTTCCTCTGGTTCCACCGCCTTTTCTTTACCAGCGATACCTGGGTGTTCAATCCGGCTACCGATTATTTGATCATGATGTTCCCCGAAGGCTTCTTTTATGATGCGGCGCTCTTTATTGCTGGGGCGAATGTCGCCGAGGCCCTTGTTCTTGGAGGTATCGGGGGCTTCTTCATTCTGAGGAGGAAGAGGGCAAGAGGCTAGCTGCCCAGGTTGCAGGTGGCGCAGCTTGTGGCGGAGCAAGTGCTGCAACTGTTGCCCATGCCGGGTATGGAGCTGGACTCTCCATCGGCGCTCTTGGACGAAGCGGAGAAGGCAGAAAGGAGCTTCCTGGCAGGCGTATTACAGGCGGGGCAGGAAGCCGCTTCATCAGCTTCGCTGAAGGAGCGCCGCAACTCAAACTGGCAGTTACAACTGGGGCACATGTATTCGTAGATGGGCATTACGCTCATATTGTATCCCATAGGGTGAAAAGAGTCAATCTTCTAATTTCCCACCCGACCACCCTGAGATGTAGTTCTGACGGACCCTCCCAGACCTCCGTCAGTTCCCTTTTTTCATTCTGACCCTGAACCCTTCGATAAAC
>CAZZJX010000306.1:0-2070 GCA_964654845.1 uncultured Dehalococcoidales bacterium | reverse complement strand
GCTGCGGCGTCCCTCGCTGCTTGGGCTGCTTCCTCGGCCTTCCTCGCAGCCTCGGCAACAAGTGCAATGTTGGCTTCCAGCTCTTCCAGAATCTGAGGAAGAGGCTTAGTCATTATCTTGGAAGGCTCCTCTGCCTTCCTTTCTTTGCCTGCCTCCACGTTTTCGTCAACCATTCTCCTTCTCCTTTCTTGGCGGTGTCTTGTTGGTGAATAACATTTTTACGCGTATCACTTTGTGAACTCAGCCATCATGGTGGACCTCCTGATCTTGAACCATCGGCTTGACATCCCGCTGTTTACCTGTGTTTCCCTTCCCCATATGAAAATGCGAGGCTCTTCGCCGATTGTAGAGGACTAAACATACTAGGCATGGGGCTGTTTGTCAATACAATAAAGATAAATGCGGCACAATGATGGCCATTCGTTGAGGCCGTGCTGAAAGTGTGTACGTGTCGCGCTCGGGAAGACAGCCTAGGATTGTCCACGGTGGGTGAGTTCTTGGACGCACAGACATTGCTTGACAACGATACGGTTCTGAGGTATGCGTCTTCGCGACAGACTCACACGGCACAGGCAGCTATTGATGATAAGCAGTTAGTGTTTTGTATCCCTTGCTCATCTCCCGGCGAAGTGTTCTCTGAACTTATGCAGTTCCTCTTGGTTCTTCTGGTGAACGTCAGCAACCTCGCTTTCGTCTAACTCTCTATATCCGTCATCTGCTGTGATCAGCGCGATACCTATGGGGCCGCCAACCTTGGGGTCTTGCGTTCCGGTCTCTGAAATTATGTATTCAGCCAGCGAAATCACGTGTTCTTTTGTCGCAGTCATATCGTACAACCGGTTCACCAGGTAGGTAGGAAATAGTGGAAGTCCTAGAAGGCAGAAGCCCTGGTCGCACAACATAGTAGCGTAATCCTGTTCGCTGCTGATGGTATATATCCTGGGCACCAGGTCGTCACCGGTGAACGACTTCTCATAGCCGGCGATAACGACTCCCATTAGCGGCCGCTCCTGTATCTTGAACTGCTGAAACCAGTCATTATACTTAGCTCGAAAGCTGTCTCGAAGAAAAAGGGTGACATCATCTGCGTAAACTAGGTTCTGGGATTCTAATTGCAGCTCTAAGTTCTTAAGGAGGTTGGAGGCAACGTCGGGTGGGCCTGCTATCCCAACGCCGCAATAATCGCTTAACTTGAATATCTTCTTACGTACGTCGCTGACGGCCATGAAGCCGCGAGGGTCGCCAAAGGTCCCTCTGTTATCGCCGGCGAGCACGATACCATCGCTTGCCTGTAATGCTACCACTAGAGTCATATTGCACCCCTTTCTTGCTAGCTCTTGCCTATCTTATTGAACTCCGCTTTTATCAAGCTGCTATGTTCGCATTTGCCCCGAGCGGGGCGGCGGATCCCTTGGGGGTTTTGTGCGAAGTAGTATAAACCGCGTGCTGATAAAAGTATAGTCGGTGTGCTTACGGATGATTGTTGACTTTGCGGCCTTCGAATAATATCATGATATTGAGATAAAATATATCATGCTTGCACGGCCAAATAATCTGCCGCACATCGTTATCCTCTCATGGTGTATGGAGTGGAGGTAGGGATGATACAAGACCTTTCGCCCAAAGATTTTTTGAATATCACCAGAGAAAAATTCAGGAAAATGGTCAGGGAGGCAAAACCCCTGACCTGTTGGTATAGCATTACAGAAGAGTGCGACCTACACTGCAAATTCTGTTTTGCCGATTCCACCAAGCCTTGGCCAGATGAATTGACGACGCAGGAGATTTATGCTCTTCTGGATAACATTGCCGAGGCTGGTACACAAGCCATCGTGTTTGGAGGTGGGGAGCCGACGCTGCGAGAGGATCTTGTGGAGGTAATGCACTATGCTGCCAGATACAAAAATATGTTTGTTGCTCTCAACACGCATGGTCAATGGCTTGACCGTAAATATGTGACGAGATTGGTGAATGCGGGCGTTTCCCAGGTGAAGGTAAGTGTCGATGGGTTGAAAGAGAGCCATGATTGGAACAGAGGGGAAGGGACCTTTGACAAGTGCATCCAGGCAC
>CAZZJX010000305.1:0-2117 GCA_964654845.1 uncultured Dehalococcoidales bacterium | reverse complement strand
GGATGACCTCTTCGGCTATCGTGGGCTCCATACGAGGAGGGTACACTGGAGTGGGATCTATGCCGAGGGCCCGCTGATGTATCACATAGGCCTGTCTGTCAAAGATGAGTTTCAGACTATCCATATCGAGGGCGGCTATCTCCCGGACCACAGAGATGTTTAGCTCTTCCAAAAGGATTCTTCTTCGAACATGGCCTATGCCAGGCAGGAAACTTGCCCTTAGAGGGGCTATAAAGGAGGACTCTTTGCCGTGATCTACATCCAGCACTCCTTCGGATGAGCCAATCCTGGAGGCGATGCTGGAAACCATCTTGTTTCCTGCTACGCCCACCATTCCTAAGAGACATAGATGCTCCTTGATTTCCCGCCTGAGACGGCTGGCCGTGTCTTTTGCCCTTCCCCAGAGACGATCTGTCCCTGTTACATCCATATAGATATGTCCTGGCCGGGAGGGTTCCCAGAGAGGTGTATAGTGCGCCACCACCTTGGCCAAGGCCTTGAAGGCCTTTCCTGTAAGGTCCTGGTTGGGGGGTAAGACGGTCAGGTCAGGGCAGAACTTTATGGCCTTTCCGATAGGTATGCCCTTAAAAATGCCTTCCTTGCGGGCCTCTGGTGAGGCGGAGAGGATAAGTGCCCGTTCTGAGTGAGGCGGGGCCATAGCCACAGGGCGCCTCCTGAGCTCTGGCTGGGATACCCGCGCCACCGCGATGGGAAAGGCTGGGATGTGGATGTGAATAATGTGACGGTACACAGGTCAAACTCCTAAGTTAAATGCCGCATAACCCCCACAACCCTTCCTTCAATCCGGAGGTCTCCCTCTTTGATAAGGATGGATTCCATACCGGCATGGGAGGGGCGGAGTTCCACATAATTTTCCTGCTTGTAATATTTCTTAACGGTGGCCTCATTGTTGATCAGGGCCACCACGGTTTGGCCATTTTCGGCCGTCGGCTGTTTTTTCACTACGATGAAATCCCTGTCCAGTATCCCATCCTCCTTCATGGAATCCCCTCTAACCTGGAGGACAAAATGGTCTCCCTGTCCAGTCATGGATAGGGGAACTTCAATCGCATCCACTTCTTCTACTGCCTCGATAGGCTTTCCTGCCGCCACCCTTCCCAGCAGGGGAAACTCGAGCCGTCTGGTTTCCACAGGACTAATCACCTCAATGGCTCGCTTTTGGTTCTTTTTATTGGGAAGACGGATATAGCCTTTCCATTCCAAGGTTTTGAGATAGGTGGTGACTGTGTTGTAAGAGGTAAAGCCAAAATGGGAGCATATCTCTTCAAAGCTGGGAGATTGTCCCCAGTCTTCCATATAGTGGGAGATATATTCCAGAAATGCCTTCTGCTTTTCCGTCAGTTTCATAGCCCCCTCCTTTTATAGTAAAACTTACAGTTTTATTGATATAGATACTGTAAATTTTACTGAAAGTCAAGGCAAAAATAACAATATTTTTTTACTAAATAATGAAAATTGTCATTGATGAAACCTTCGCGTAAGATAAGGAATAAAAATCTCCGTTTATATTTTTTCGAGTTTTACAGAACCCTTTTTTTCCTGGAGCTATCCTACAGCGCCGCAGGTATATTTGACATTAAATGAACTTATCTTTAAGTTTTTTAAAAAGTAAATATATATTGAGTGTTAAATAGTTTTATTAAAGTATATAATTACATATTTTTATTATGTTATATACGTAAAATATTCTCTATTATATACAAGAATACATTATGGATGATTCACAATTTCGTCAACTCCTTGATTATTTTAACTACTCTTGGGATGGTTACAGGAGGGTGCGAAAAGGGGTCAAAAAGAGAATTAGCAGGCATATGCAGCAGCTTGGATGCAGAAGTATCGATGCATATTTACATATTTTAGAAAGGCATGAGGAGGTCAGGAAGCACTATGAAGGCTTAATGACAGTTTCTGTAAGCCGCTTTTTTCGTGATCGCATGCTATGGAAAATAATTGAAGATCACATAGTGCCTGAAATTCTGAGCAAAAACAAAGAGAAGGTAAAGTTTTGGGATGCTGGCTGTGCCTGTGGTGAGGAGGCGTACAGCATGAAAATGCTGTGGGAAACTCTGCGCAGTCGGTTTGACTCTATGCCA
>CAZZJX010000304.1:0-2138 GCA_964654845.1 uncultured Dehalococcoidales bacterium | reverse complement strand
CTGGTCCACACCTGTATGAAGTGCTGCATCTGAAGGTGTTCCTGGAAGGTCCTCGCCGGCTTGGCTGGTACCCGCTCGCAGGTTTCGGCGACCCTGAGCAGCTCCTCCTTGCGCTTGGCGTCCGGTTCGAAGTTCTCCGCTATGATCCGTGCCAGCCTGGCATAGCGCCTGGCGTGGTTGATGCACCCTTCCAGTGCGACCTGCATTGCCTCCCAGTTGGGCAGCTTCTCATAAAGGTCCAGCTCAGCACCATCGGGCGTGCTATCCAGCTGGTCCTCCGCTTCATCGATCTTCTCCTGTATCTCGTTGATCATATCCTCAAATCCCTTGCCACCGCCTACCTTCTGGTCCGGTCCAAATATGTACTCATAGTCCTTACCGGCATAGCCGAAGCTGCCCCCGACAGGAAGGCCCCACATAAGCGTTGCCGTTATAAATTTCCCCATATCCTCAGCCCTGAGCACTTTCACCAACTCTAGCAGGTTACTCCTTGTTCTCCAGTAGTTGGCGCTGTCAGACATTATCTGCAGAGATTCTTCCTTCGGCTCGGGGATGATGATGGGATCATTGTAAATCTCCCCGCCGATCGCCTCCGCATTAGCGTAGAGAGTGTGTGGCAGGTTGGCCTCGGTGGCCACAATTTGCGCATGGTCGGTGATGAAGACGGTCCTATTTTCCATCATATGGGCCAGGGCCTTGGCCCTGCGCAGGTGGATGGGGTCGCCTTCGCTCTCCTGCCATGACTTGGTGAACAACTGAGTGCTTTCCAGGTCAATCTTGGTGCCTGGCTCATATTCTCCTCCTCGTCTCCCCTTCTTCCACGTCGCTTTCCTCAGGTAGTCCAGCCGTGGCGACCTCTTCTTTTCCGCCACCCACCACCATGCCCTTTCCTCCTCAAGCTCTGTTGCAGATCTGTCCGGTGCTGCACTTTTCTTTGCTATTACTTCGGCCATTTAACTAACCCCCTCATTTTTGTTTCCGGTTCGGAAATCGCTATAACCCTCACTGCACTACCACCCCCACGTTTGGTCGCGCGCTCTGCCAAATCCTACCTCACCTCATCATCTGCCTGTGGTGGCGGCTGTACCTAGGGTCAAATGCCTCTCCAATGTCAGTGTCGACGAGCTCCATCTCTTCGTAGTACTTGCATGGGCTGGCATCCATGGTTATGTCCGACATCATGGCCACTTCACCATCCAGCACAAACACCGGCGGGTTGGCTGCCATATCAGAACCAACTTTTAAAATAAGACAATGACCGGTTGTAGTGCCGGTAGAGGCGAAGAAGTTCTTGCATTTCCCACACGACTTATCGGGTATATATTCTCTCTCTTCCTTGGTTTTGGCTTGCTCTTGCATACTCAAATAACCTTGCTTCAACTGGTCCCATTCACTCTTTTTCCTCGGCATGCCCCCTCCTTTCGAATAACGACGTATGTATATTTTCGTATATATAGCTTATTCTGTCAATAACACGATATTAGTGTTTCTTTTTTTATCTGATACTATAGTTCTTTATAAAATATTTCCCCTCTCGTTTACCAGGTTCTGGGAAGTCCCAGGCCGGCGTTGGCGACGATGTTCCTCTGGATCTCGGACGAGCCAGCGGCGATGTTTGCACCCAGGGCGCGCTGATAGGCACTCTGCCACCGACCTGCCATTATCGCCCATCTAGAATTGGCGACTTGACTATAAAGACCAAAGACCTGGCAGGCCGTGCTGGAAAACCTCTGCGATAGCTCGCTGGCGTAGACCTTGGACGCCGATGCCAGATGCGCCGCCTGCAAGAACTCACCCTTTTCCTGTGACCACGCTATCCTGTGCGCCAGGGCGCGTCCAGCATCGATCTCTATTGAGAGCTGGGCCAGTTTGTGACGGATAAGTTGGTTATCAGCCAGGGTCTTGCCATTCCACTCTATCTCCCGGCATGCGGCTATCAAGTCATCAAGGCCACGCCTCACGCCAGCGAAGCTGTTGGCACCGGACCTCTCGAAGTTCATCGTTGCTCGCGTTACCCGCCAGCCGTCGTTCTCGTCACCCACGCGGTTCTCCACCGGCACAGGCACATCGTCGAAGTAGACCTCGTTGAACAGGTGAGACCCCTCCATGCTATGAAAAGGGCGGATGGTGATCCCGGG
>CAZZJX010000303.1:0-2143 GCA_964654845.1 uncultured Dehalococcoidales bacterium | reverse complement strand
GGAATATGCGCATCTAAGACCTCTCAGTTTTGTTCGGAATCATCACATCATCATAGCATGGATTAATCTGTTGAAAATGAGTGTTGGGGCGAGGGCAAAAACTTACCATGGTTTTGTAATTAGCCGTCATAATGGCAACGGACGCTGATCCCCCTCAAGCAGCGCTTTCTTGGCTACCTCGATGAAATCGCGAAAAAGCGGGTGAGGGCGATTGGGACGCGAGTGGAATTCCGGGTGATACTGGGTGCCAACCATAAATGGGTGGTCTCGAACCTCGCTTATCTCCACCAAACTCCCATCTGGAGACAGACCGCTGAAAACCATTCCTGCCCGCTCCAACGTCTCCCGAAAATCGTTATTAAACTCGAAACGATGGCGATGGCGCTCATAGACTACATCCACCATGTAGGCTGAAGCGGCCCTTGACTCTTTAACCAGGTGGCAGGGGTAACCGCCCAACCGCATCGTTCCCCCTTTCTCCTGTAAATGGCGCTGCTCTGGAAGCAGGTCGATCACAGGGTAGGGGGTCCCCTCATCAAACTCGGTGGAATTGGGTTGAGGGGAGTTTAGAACATGCCGAGCATACTCAATAACCATAACCTGCATTCCCAAACATAGCCCCAGATATGGGATTTCGTTCTCCCGGGCATATCTGGCAGCAATGATCATCCCCTCAATGCCTCGGACGCCGAAGCCGCCGGCGACAACAATTCCTTGAACAGAGCGAAGCGAACTATCCCCATCACGCTCCAAATCCTCGGACTGAATCCAATGGATGTCCACATCGCGGTTGTGATAGACTGCGGCGTGGCGAAGCGCCTCGCGCACCGAGATGTAGGCATCGTGTAGCTCAACATATTTGCCCACAATTGCGATATGGAGCGGTTCTGTGGGCTCTTTCATCTGCTCCACAAGGTGTCGCCACTCGCGAAGATCACCACTTCGCTGGGGTAAATCAAGCATCTCCAAGATAAGCTCCCCCAGTCCCGCTTCCTCAAGAACGATCGGGGTCTCGTAGATGATGGGCAGGGTAGGCAGTGGAAGAACAGCGCGCCGATCGACATCGCAGAAAAGGGCGATCTTGTCCCTGATGTCTTCGGTGATCGGATAGTCGCTTCGGCACACGATAACATCTGGCTGGATACCGATGCGCCGCAGTTCATTAACGCTGTGCTGGGTGGGCTTGGTCTTCAGCTCTCCCGTAGATGAAAGATGGGGGAGAAGGGTGACATGAACATAGAGGATATTCTCCCTCCCCATATCACTTCTCATCTGACGGATGGCCTCCAGAAATGGAAGCCCCTCTATGTCGCCCACAGTACCTCCCACCTCGACAATAACCACATTGGCTTTCGATTGCTCAGCTACCTCCCTAAAACGCCGCTTTATCTCATTGGTGACATGAGGCACCACCTGGATGGTGCCACCAAGGAACACACCTTGCCGCTCTTGAGCGATGATGGAACTATAAATCTGCCCGGTGGTCACACTGGAGGCAGTGGTGAGGTCGGTATCGATGAAGCGTTCGTAATGACCCAAGTCGAGGTCAGTTTCGGCACCATCCTGGGTAACGTAGACCTCGCCATGCTGATAAGGAGACATTGTACCTGGATCGACATTGATATAAGGGTCCAGCTTCTGAATGGTGACAGAGATATTACGACTCTTCAGAACCTTCCCTATGGATGCGGCAGTGATACCCTTCCCTACCGAGCTAACTACACCACCAGTTACAAATATATACTTGACCAACCTTCAGGTTCCTTACGTGGAAAACATGGAGATTTCCGCCGGAACTCTATTAGAAAGAAGGAATCCTTCTGAGGAAATATCTACACTACAACTTCGAGGAACTTGTTGCGTTCACTTACGCTTACTAAGGTAGATATTATAGTGGGTTTTTTTGATATTGTCAAGTGTTGCCTGGCTGGCTTACTTTCTTGGCTTGACTTTAACCTTGCAATGGCTGTATTTTTATATGGGGGGGATGGTTGGGGAGGCCGCTGGTTGTTATGGAATAGAATGAGGGGGAAATAGAGTTTGAAGCTCGTTACATTTGAAGTTTGTACACTGCTTGGCCCCTTCCTCAGGATAGGCGCTCTTAGCCACGACAGGATTATCGACCTCAATATGGGCTATATCC
>CAZZJX010000302.1:0-2151 GCA_964654845.1 uncultured Dehalococcoidales bacterium | reverse complement strand
AATTCTGGAACCTGAAGTTGTCTCCAAGATCGCTGCTGGTGAAGTGGTGGAGCGGCCGGCGTCGGTGGTCAAGGAGCTTATCGAGAACTCGCTGGATGCCGGCGCGACGCAGATCAGTGTGGAGGCGCGCGGCGGTGGGGTGAGCCTGATACGGGTTATCGACAACGGCAGGGGCATCACTGCCGATGAGGTGGAGCTTGCCTTCCATCGCCATGCCACAAGCAAGATCGACAGCTTCACCGACCTTGATACTGTCTCCAGCCTTGGCTTTAGAGGTGAGGCGCTGCCCAGCATCGCCGCTGTGGCTCAGGTTGAGATATTGACCCGTGCCTCGGATGGGATAGCAGGAACCTATCTTAATCTCAAAAATGGCGCTGTGGTGGAAAAAGGGAAGCGAGGCTGCCCCCAGGGGACTACCGTTACGGTGCGCCACCTGTTCCAAAACGTCCCTGCCCGCTTCAAGTTCCTCAAATCAGCAACTACCGAGAGCAGCCACATCTCTAATGTAGTGACCCAGTACAGCCTGGCCTTTCCGGAGGTGAAGTTCACCCTGTTCATAGATGGGCGTATGGCGCTACAGACGCAGGGTAACGGCGACATGCGCGATGTGCTGGTCAAGGTCTATGGTCTAAAAGCTGCCGAGGAAATGGTCATGGTAGGGGAGGGAGGTTCCCCAATGTGGGGATTTGTGAGCTCTCCCTCAATCGCTCGTTCCAGCCGAGGCTATCTGAGCTTCTTCGTCAATCGCCGCTGGGTGAGGAGCCCCATTTTAAGCCGGGCGGTGGAGGATGCCTATCATGGCTTACTCATGACAGGAAAGCATCCCATAGCTGTGCTAAATATCTCACTGCCATATCAAGATGTAGATGTTAATGTCCATCCCACCAAGAGAGAGGTGAGGTTCCGCAATGAGCGGGAGCTTTTTACCGCTGTTCAGAAGGCGGTGAGAGCGGCCCTTGTGGAGCAGATGCCTGTTCCGCTGGTGAGGCGGCAACCAAGCCCGTTTGCCATGCTCACCTCCCCTAGTGAGGAGCGACAGGAGCAACCTATGGTCACCAGGCAGGATGAGCTATTTGGGAGTTCTGTCCTGACCAAGCCAACTTCAAAATCAACCCTGCCCATTCTGCGCGTCCTCGGTCAGCTATCAGGGACTTATATCATCGCTGAGGGGCCTGATGGGCTGTACCTCATCGACCAGCACGCTGCCCATGAGCGTGTCCTCTTCGAGAAGGTCCGCACTCAGCGGGCGAGGAGTGAGGTCGAGGTGCAGGGGCTGCTGGAGCCGATGACCATCGAGGTTACACTACGCCAGGAAGAGGTCTTAAAAGCTGGAGATGAGGCTCTCGCATCTTACGGCTTCGCCATCGAGCCATTCGGTCCGCTCACCTATCTATTGCGCGCTGTGCCGGCTGTATTCAGGGGGGAGGTGGTGTCTCAAGCTATTGGCGAGATATTGGACTCCCTTGGTGAACAAGGGGGTGAAGTTGGCCTGGAGGAAAAGATCGCCATCTCTATAGCCTGTCATAGCGCGGTGAAGGCAGGTGACATACTGAGCCTGGAGGAGATGCGAAATTTGGTGCGAGACATGGAATTGACCGAGACACCACATACCTGCCCTCATGGCAGACCGACGATGGTACGCTTCAGTTCCTCACAATTGGAGAGGGAATTCGGCAGAGCTGTGTAGATGGAAGTAGCTGCGCCCTTATCTTTCGGCCTTATTCGAACCCAAATACCCGTTGTGCGTTGCGGTAGTAGACGTTCTCCAAAATCTCGGGCTTGTAATCCTGTGCCTCCCAATCTTCGTACAACCGCTGGTGGGTGAAGAAAGGGAAATCTGAACCAAATAGAAATCTGTTCTTAAGGCGACCGTTGATCTCCCTCTTGATCTCTGCAGGGAAATACCTGGGCAGCCAACCGTGCAAGTCATTGTACACATTGGTCTTATGTAGCATTATCGAGAGCATCTCGTTATGGTAGGGCCATGGGCAGTGGGTGGCGATGACATTGAGAGAGGGAAAATCGGCCGCAACATCATCGATATAGATGAGGTTCTGCGGTCTTCAGTGTATGTGCGAAACTCCGGGGCTGCCGGCCCCGGCAGCGGTGTGCGCCACCCTTATCTTACCAGGGACACGTGCCTCCTCGCAC
>CAZZJX010000301.1:0-2153 GCA_964654845.1 uncultured Dehalococcoidales bacterium | reverse complement strand
TTGGCTATTTCGTAGCCGCGGGGAGCGGTGGATGTCATGATAGAGATAGCGAGGACGTCCGAGTCCTTGATTTTGGCGTAGTCTATCGCTTTGATGTTTTCGTTATAGATGGTGACATCATGTCCGTCGTTTTTCAGTATTGTGCCAATGTAGATCGGCCCCATCAGAGGCAGGTGTTTGATAAAAGCGCTGTAAAAGTTGTAGAACGGAGCTTTCGGCTCTACTATGGAGACTTTCATATTCTCTATCCGGCCGCTGGTCTGATTCAGCTTGATTCATTGTAGCACGGCGGCGGAGCCAAAGCAAAAATGATAGGCTTCACCGGAGGCGTGCCTGACACTTTAGGAGCTAGAGGGACAGCGAATGGCGAGGCCGGCAGACACGCTCAAATTCCTTGCCGAATCGATGTCTGTTGGTAAGCGGTCACTGAGAACGAGGCGCAACTTCTCGCCACACTCGTCCTCCCAGCTTCCCCACAGAAAAACGCCTTCCGTCCCTGGGCATCATTGCCAGCAAAGAAAGGCCACTGGTCAAAGTGAAAGCGCGATTTGAGATGAAGGGCGCATCATGCCATCCGTCTGAGCGAGGCCAGCGCTCTTTCTTGGGGAGAGGAAACGTGGAGTCTGTTAGGCAGATAGCCTGGATGAAGAGTGTGGCTTGGTCTGAGCGGAGGCCTTAATGAGAGCTTGAGCTTGCTTGAGCTTTGCGACGTAATCCCTGTTCTGTGCTTCCCACCGCTTTATTATCCTATAGCCCATTAGCCTGATGCCAAAATCGCCGATTCGCCCCCTGAGGAGCAGTTTGGTTGCATTATAGCGGGAGTAGAAGTTTTTCAGCGCCTGGACAGTCTGTTTTTGCATTTCCAACGGCGACATATTCTCAGGGCAATGGACCACATGGCCACCATCAAAGAGCTCCCAGTCTGAAGGGAACTTCCTTACGGTGAACTGCTTGGCATTCTTAACCGTAGTGTATAGCTTGCTGCCAATAAGTGGAATCAAGATGCTTAGCTGAAGGCTATCGAGGCCTAGTTTGTTGTAGATATCGGAGTATCCCTCCGATATAAACATGCCGTGCACCTTGATGCCATATCTATGAAGCATCTTGATGCAGTTCTTATTGTCCTCAGGGGTTAGATTCTTGTTATAGTTCTTCAGCGTCTCGGCGTTCAAGGACTCGAAGCCGATAGCCAATTGATTGCAGTTTGCCTCCGCCATCAGTTCCACCATCTCCTCGTCCTTAGCGATATCTGCCCTTACCTGCGCCATCCATCTGGTGGTTATTTTATGCTCAATCATTTGATTGAGCAGTTCCTTGGTTCTTGCCCTATTGGCGGCAAAGTTATCGTCATAGAAGAAAATAGACTTATGCTTAAACCTTGATAGCTCTTCAATTACGCTTTCGGTAGTTCGAAACCTATATTTCCTGCCAAACATGGGGCTGACAGAGCAGAAGGTGCACTCGTAGGGACAGCCCCTTGAGGTAGATATTGGTGTTATGGGCATGGGTTTCTTGAGGCCCTCTATCAAGGAGAAATCGGGGAATGGCAAATCGTTGAGGTTCTCCACGGGGGTGCCCTGTATAATCTTCTCTCCACCGTTGTTAACCAGGTCGGAGATCACCAGCTCTCCCTCCCCTTTTACCACATGATCGGCATAGAGGGCTGCCTCCTCCGGTAGGAAGGTGGCATGAACCCCACCGGCGATGATTCTCCCTTTTGGGTTAAGTTCCCTGAAACGCTTCGCTATCTCGTAGCCACGGGGGGCGGTGGATGTCATGGTAGAGATAGCTAAAATGTCCGAGTCCATAATTTTGGCGTAATCGATCCGTTTGATGTTTTCATTATAGATGGTGACGTCATGTCCGTCGTTGCGCAGTATGGTGCCAAGGTAGATTGGCCCCATCATAGGAAGGTGCTTCATGAAAGCGCTGTAGAAATTGTAGAAGGGTGCTTTTGGCTCTACGATGGAGATTCTCATATTTACGATATACCTCCGATTTATTTGCGGTTTAATTCATTATAGCATAATAGGCAATAGCAAACAAAAACCATTGCGAGTACAGAGGAGTCTTTAAGGACGGGCTCAACTGGCGAAAGAAGCGGAGAGGGTGGGATTCGAACCCACGGTCGCCAAAGGCGACACGCGCTCTCC
>CAZZJX010000300.1:0-2175 GCA_964654845.1 uncultured Dehalococcoidales bacterium | reverse complement strand
GTTATTATTTTTACACCTCAAGACCTGACCGCAATGGTCGTCAGAAAAGCCGTCAACATGGCGCAGAAAATGGAGAAGCCAATCCTGGGAGTAGTTGAGAATATGGCCTATCTATATGTTCCTGAGATAGATAAGAAGATTGAGCTGTTCGGCAGCAGCCAGGGAGAGGAGATGGCCCGGGTATCCAACGCACCGTTCCTGGGACAGTTGCCCATAGACCCGGAACTGGCAAAGCTATGTGACGAGGGGAATGTTGAGCGATATAACGCCGAGATAATAGGTAATCTGGGTAAGTCTCTTTCCGAGGCGACATCAGGCGATAAAGCATAAGTCGGGAGGTTGTGCTGTGGCTGTATCATGGGAAAATCTCGAAGAACTTCTCAAGCAGGAGATGAGGAAGATTTACTCCGAAGCAACTATCGACCACGGCATGAACCCGAGAAACACTGGTAGTCTTGATAACGCCGACGGCTATGCGAAGGTAACCGGTTCCTGTGGCGATACCATGGAAATATGGCTCAAGATAAAGGATGACATAATCCGTGATGCCAGTTTTATGACCGATGGTTGTAGTACATCCAATGCTTCCGGCAGCATGGTTACCGAGATGGTGAAAGGCAGGACTGCGGGCGAGGCCCAGAGGATTAGCCAGCGGGATATTCTGGATGCTCTGGATGGGTTACCGGACGACAGTGAGCACTGTGCCCTTCTTGCTTCGAATACGTTGAAGGGTGCGATAAGGGACTACCTCGCCATGAAAAGAGAGCCGTGGAAGAAGATTTACCGACAACATTAGCTGAGCAATAGTCTAGTCCGGACTCTCTAGGTCAGTATACCGGGAACTCCTCGGGCTGGTGTGGAGGTTCTTTTTTTTATCGTCACCCTGTCTACTCCCGCTGGACAACATCCAACTCGGAACCCGCGCTTGATTAAACTTACTGTATCTGCTATCCGTGGGTGTTCAATGCTATCTGAAGCGTGTGACGTGGTATTATACCCCGATTTATAGCAGGAATTGACATAGCTATACAGGTTGTTTATAATGGTAGTTGGGAATGAGACGCATTAGCGATATTTAAATGACTACAAAGAGCATTCGTAGAGAACTGAACGTACAGGGACTGAGAACTACTAACCAGCGGCTTCTGGTGATGCAGATAATACAACATGGGCAGGGGCACCTGGATGCTGATGAAATCTATCGTCGGGCCCGAGAGAAAAACCCCCGCCTCAGCCTGTCCACCGTTTATCGTACCCTGCAAACTCTTAAGAAATATGGTTTGATAGAGGAGCTTCATCTTGATGAGGGGCATCACCATTATGAGAAGCGGACTGCCCAGCACCACCACCTGGTATGTCTCGGGTGTGGCAGGGTCGTTGAATTCCGGTACCCGTTAGTCAGCCTGATAAAGAAGAATGTCAGAGAAACCAGAGATTTTGATATTACGAGTAGCGAAATCAGAATGACGGGCTATTGCCCGAAGTGTCGTCAAGAGAGGGAATAGCGTACGGGCAAGCTCTTTGTGACACAGTGTATTTTTACTCGGAACTATGAAGGCTGGGTGTAACCAGAGGAATGGATGCGGTACATGTTCAGATTCGGGGGCAGGTTCAGACATGGATTTCAGGGCAGATTCAAACGTGGATTTGGGTGGGGTGAAGGGCAACTAACTCTAGCGCGAATGCAGACCGGGCAGAGCGGCATAGTGGTCCAGGTGTCCGGACATGGTGTGATTAGGCGTCTTGGTGCTCTGGGACTCAGACCTGGACTGAGAGTTACCAAGGTTAATTCTTCATTCATGCGGGGACCGGTAACGGTACAGTTCGGTAATACCCAGGTAGCTATTGGCTTCGGCATGGCCAGCAGGATAGTGGTGGAACCGATAGAATCCCGGAATGAAAGGCCATAGTGTGGTAACCAGCAACAGCAGCAAGAGCACTGGCATCAAGAGAGTGCTGCTGATGGGTAACCCCAATGTGGGCAAGAGTGTCATTTTCTCCCGTCTGACTGGTACCCGGGTGATTGCTTCCAATTATCCAGGGACTACGGTGAGCTACAGCCAGGGGTTCATGAACCTGGGGGAAGACAGGGTCGAGGTTATTGATGTACCCGGTACCTATACGCTGGAACCAACCAGCGAAGCTGAAGAAATAGCCTCCGAGATGCTCAACACC
>CAZZJX010000299.1:0-2179 GCA_964654845.1 uncultured Dehalococcoidales bacterium | reverse complement strand
TGGTCATCTGTTCCGCCAGGAGGAAGATGCTATTGTCATCGTTGCCCCGAAGGAGTGGAGCGCCGACCTTAATCGGTTGGCCGGGTCTAAAGGGATTAACCTGCGGGAATTGCGACCCCAGTGTGAATCCCTCGAAGATATATTTCTGAGCATGACTCGCGGCGAGGTAGCCAAATAATGAACCGAGTTTTTTTATCGGAATGGCTCAAGATTGCGCGACCGGCTAACATATTTGGATGGATGGCGCCGGTAGTGCTATTTGCTTTTATGGGCACCATGTTCAATTTTATGGATGCCGCCACATCCGCCGGTGAATTTCGCGGGCCCTTTGGCATCGCGCCGGGGCCGGAGCAATTGGCAGCACCGGATGGATGGATAATAGGTATTCATTCCGCTTCATCGTTTATCGGTTTAATTGCACTGGCCATATTCGCCACCAACATGGCCCGTGATTATGAAAAGGGTACTATCAGGATTCTTCTTGTCATGGAACCAAACCGTTTTCGACTTTTTTTTGGAAAGCTGCTCACGTTATCTTCCTTTGTCGTTCTTATAACCGCCGTGGCGACTGTAGTAACAATGCTGGCTTCCCTGGCGCTGGCGCCCGGCGAAAATATCCCTGTGAGTGCTTGGTTTAGCTGGCAGGGATTACGCGAGTTGTTAATTGGCTTTGCCAATATCTCTCTGGCGACTATTATCTGGGGACTTATCGGCGGCGTGCTAGCAATAACGACGCGCTCGTCAGCAATTTCCATATCCGCTGGAGTGGGATTCCTGCTGATATTTGAGTTACTGATAGCGAATTTTACAGAGGCTGTCGGTAACAAACTTCCCGCCACGGTTCTCGGTGCTCTGGCATCAGGTGGCACGTTTATTATTGAATACCCAACAGCGATTCTACTTTCTCTAGCCTACGGCGCGGCCAGTATTATCGTTGCTTCCTTGATTTTTGTTCGACGTGACGTGACTGATTAGCCTATCCGGGCTATAGTTCTTAGTTATTTAGGAACAACACTCAAAGCCTTTTTTTTCAGTGGAATCGTTATAGTACAAGACTATCAAATATCTTGATGTTCGTACAGTGGTAACAAAAAAGTATTCTGTTACCTCCTTGCACGATTTAGCACCTTGAGCAGCAACGGTGGAGCTAGTGAAATACGCATGGGAAAGGCCCTCCGAGACGGTACGTGGTCGCAAATCTGATGCGCAACGAAGGTTGAATGAGCTTATTGGTCAGCTTGGAGAGGGGCATATACGCCCCACCAGGACGGCTTACGGTGGCAGAGAACCTTAACAATTGGTTAGCAGGCTATGTTAGGGTTAACTGTAGCATCAGAACGCTTGACGCTGTGCAGAGCATAGCAGAGCACCATCTCATACCCGCCCTGGGGAATACTCAGTTAAAACAGCTTTACCCCCAGGCAATACAGGCTTACTACGGCAAGGCTTGTGAAAAGCTATCGGCTCGGTCGGTACATTATCACCATCGGATATTAAGCCAGTCCCTTAAATATGTCGTGAGACAAGGCTACCTGGGCCAGAATCCCTGCGAGCTTGTTGATCCGCCGTCCTGGAAGGGTAAGACCATGCGCACTTTGACACCGGGTGAGCTTGAAGTCCTACTGGAGAACGCATCAACTAATCGATTCTATCCCGTAATCTATACCGCCGTGAGCACCGGACTTCGCCAGGCTGAATTACTTGGCTGATTGTACAATAGTAAGGGAGTTCGCACTTGCATTGATAACCTGTGGGGGACTCAAGCCTCCTTTTGTAGTCTATTCCCTAGTGAGTGGGGTAAGCTCTTGCACTATCTGAGCTATTAATTGAGTCTTGTCCTCCAAGCTGCCAAAATTATAGGCTTGATACCCAACCTGGCGTTGATAGTCATCAATCAGCATTGCCGCTCTTTGAGTGGCAGCACTACTACCATTCCCGTCGACATCATACACTACTCTCAGTTCTCTTTTCTCCTCGATAGCAAGTACATCGACGGCTAATGTTAGAGCATGTTCAGCACTCTTTCGAGGCTCCTTGACATTTAAGTCTGTTGCTAGAATGAGTATGTCGAACGTTTCAGGGCCATGGTTGCGCACATATTTGTAGTCTACTTGCCAAGTCTCGTGTTTGCCCACCCATTATCGACAGGGAGACTTTCCTGAAAGTACAAACCCTGATG
>CAZZJX010000298.1:0-2193 GCA_964654845.1 uncultured Dehalococcoidales bacterium | reverse complement strand
ACCTTATCTAATGCGTCGAGCCCCTGACCATCAGGCAGGCTAAGGTCCAACAAGACCACATCGACTCCTCCATTTTCAAGGTGCTCCAACCCTCGGGACAGCCGGTCGGCATACTCAAATTGAAACCAGGCTTCGCCCGGTTCGGCCAGCATCTCCTGTATCAGGCGGGCATCTCCTGGGTTATCCTCGATAAGCAGGACCTCGATCTTCTCACTTTCCATTTTTTTCACCGCGACGGCAGCCTGACGACCCTAAGCCAGAAATCCTCGAGTGACTTAAACGTGCTCATAAAGTTCTCCAGGTCAATTGGCTTGGTGATATAGCTATTGACGTGCAGGTTGTAGGTTTTGCGGATGTCATCCTCGGCATTTCAGGTTGTAGGTATTTTGGATGTCCTCCTCGGAATTTGAGATTGTCATTATCACCACCGGGATGCGCCTGAGGTCGGGATCCTCCTTGATCTCGGCCAGCACCTCCCGGCCATCCTTCTTGGGCAGATTCAAATCCAGCAGGATGAGGTCCGGAAGAAGCGCATCGGCATACCTGCCCTCCCGGTGCAAGAAGGCCATGGCCTCCTCGCCATCCCCCACTGTGTGCAGGTTATTGGGCGCCTCGCTGTCCTTTAACGCCTCAATTGCAAGGCGTGCGTCACCGGGGTTGTCCTCCACCAGCAGAATCTCAACGGTTCTGATAGCCTCTGCAGTTGTCACTGCTCTTCACCTCCCTTCGGGACAGTTTTGCATAATCTATATTATGCTTTTTTATACATTATTATATTATTTATAACACATAATTATGTATTTGTCAAGAATATTATCATGTTGTTACAGATAATTGCTAAACCGCCATACCTGCGGTATACTAAAGCAGGATGTAACGCTATGGCAAAGAAGACCGATATCAGGGCGCTTATCGATAAGACACAGGAGTATCTGGCCAGCGAGACCCTGGTGCTCATCGAGGATGCCTACGAGTTTATCTCCCGGGCATGCCAGGGGGATGTGGAACATGCCCTCAACACCGCAAGCACCATCGCTGAGCTTCAGCTAGATGAGCACTGTGTCGCTGCGGCGTTACTTCATGAAGCGCCCCAGCGATGCGGGGTAACCCTGACCCAGATAGAGGATGAGTTTGGCCCCGATGTGGCAAAGCTCGTTGAAGGGCTGACGAAACTGGACAAGGTCTCATGGCCCGAGGAGCTCAAGCCCAAAAAGGGCTCCATCGATATCGAAACCCACGCCGAGAGCCTGCGAAAGATGCTGGTGGCGATGTCCGAGGACATCCGGGTGGTGTTTATAAGGCTTGCCTGTCGGCTGCACGAGATGCGCGTCCTGAAGCGGACGTCCCCCTCGAAGCGGCGTGCCATCGCCCAGGAGACCATGGAGATCTACGCCCCGGTAGCCCATCGCCTGGGCATCTGGCAGCTAAAGTGGCAGCTTGAGGACCTCGCCTTCCGCTATCTGGAGCCTGAGAAATACCGTAAAATCGTTAGATTCGTCGCCTCCCAGCGGGAGGAGAGGGAGAGGTATATAGCTCAGGTAACCAGGATACTCAAGGAGGAGTTGAGGAAGGCAGGGATAGAGGCAGAGGTTACGGGAAGGCCGAAGCACATGTACGGCATAAATAGAAAGATGGAGAAGTATGCCTCCCAGGGCAAGGAGTTTAGCGATATCTACGACCTTTTGGGTTTCCGAGTCCTGGTGAGTGAGGTGGCCGATTGCTATAGCGCCCTGGGGGTGGTACACAGCCTCTGGCGCCCACTGCCCAAGGAGTTTAACGATTACATCGTACAGCCTAGAGGGAGGGTATATCGGGCGCTTCATACTACGGTAATGTGCCTGGGAACTACACCCCTCGAGATACAGATTCGTACCCATGAGATGCACCAGGTTGCCGAATATGGCATCGCCGCTCACTGGCGCTATAAGGAGGGGACGAAAGGGGACGGGGTGTTTGAAGAGAGGCTGACAGTACTACGTCAGCTCCTTGATTGGTACAAGGATGTTGGTGGCACCGAGTTCATTGAGTCCATAAGTGGAGATATCTTTGGCGACCGCGTCCTGGTATATACCCCCATGGGAGATATAGAGGACCTGCCCACGCCCTCCACCCCCCTCGATTTTGCCTATCGGGTCCACACCGACCTGGGTCATCGCTGCATTGGGGCAAAGGTTAATGGTAAAATGGTCCCCC
>CAZZJX010000297.1:0-2207 GCA_964654845.1 uncultured Dehalococcoidales bacterium | reverse complement strand
TCCGTTCGGGCCGACAAAACCGATAACGCCTCCACGCGGCATCTCAAAAGTCAGGTCATCGATAACTTTCAGCTTCCCGAAGGTTTTCGTCAAGCCGCTGGCCGATAATGACTGACCATGACCAAGATTTATAGGAGAAAGGTTTGAACTTAACGACTCGTCTTCCATACCTATTGATGTGTTCCTACACGATTTTTTATGGCTTTAATAATATGAGATTATTACGCTAATTTGTCAAGTCAGACTAATCAACACCATTCACTGGTTTTTTAGATTTCCTGTTAGTAAGAGAGGATATTGGGATGTCTACATGGTTTTACAAATGAGGTTTCACTGAAATTCGAAATTTATATCACATTTTGAGTGAATGTTACCTCAATCGTAACAAACGTTGCGGATTCTTGTGTCTCCCGTTAAACATGTTGACGTGACACTGATTTGGGACATAATGCAGGGGTTAACTCCCCAGTCCTTTTCAGCGTTGACCCTCTATCCACCCTACGATGTCCTCAATCACAATCTGGGCCACATTACACGGCTTCTCATACTCAGAAGGTGTAGACATGCCACTTCCGGAGATGAATAGATGATTGAGGTCTGCATAGCTCTTTAGAGTGATATTATCTCGCCCCTGCAAAGCGTCCGTCCACCCCTTGAAGTCTTCCATAGTAACCTGGTAATCTTGCTCTCCCTGAAGGACCAGCATAGGCACGGTTAGACTCTCGGCTGTCGCAACCGCGTTGTATTTCGCCAAGTCCTGCCAGTAAGCCCTGCCGGCACCAAGGACAACTTCGCCCTCGTTTATGTCGAGCTCCTTAACCCTCTTCACTTGCCGCTGGATTTCTTCAATACGCTCTTCTTCATTCTTATCAATCTCACCGTCGAGAGAGGCCAGGTACATAGTCTGCTCCAGTACAAGGTCTTCGAACCTTCTGGTAGCACCGGCAAGGATGATCAGCCCGGCAAGTCGACTGTCCTGAGATGCTATTCGGGGGGCAAGCATTCCACCGAGACTGTGTCCCAGGACAAAGATATTCTGGTTGTCAATCCCCTCAATTTCATATAGCAAGTTAACCGCCGCCAATGCATCGTCAATCGTCTCCTCTTCTACAGTCAAGCTGCCGAGCATAGCAGCGCATTCCAGTGGATAGTGCCTGGTCCGTTTCTCATAACGAAGCACTGCAATGCGTCTGGTAGCCAGGCCCCAAGCCAGGTCTTTAAAGGGCTTACTCGCTGCCAAAGTCTCATCCCTATCGTTTGGACCTGAGCCATGTACTAAGATGACCACCGGGAAAGGGCCTTCCCCCTTAGGCATAGTTAGCGTTGCTGGCAAACGCCACTGTCCAGTCCCCACTGTGACCTCTATCTCAGTAAATGAGTCGGGATCGGCATACTCTGGAGGGTTATACGCCCGTGCTTTACTCGACGGGACGAAAAAATAGGCCGGCTACCTTCCTATCAGCGTCATAGGTCAGCTGTATATCTAGGGTAGCATTTTTGAAATTACAGGTGACAAAGACCAGGTCATATATACCTTGCTTGCTAGTTCTGGTGCTCACAATGCCTTTGAATACTCCTACCTGAGCAATCAAATCACTCCATGTCTCCCGAAGTATGGCACCCGATATTTGTTCCGCCATGGTCTTATCAAAAGATTCTACTGCCTGGTCAAATTTCGCCTCGACCAGCAGGTTGACCCATGTCGTGGCTATTTCCTCCAAGGAGACTATATTCGGAGCTGGTGTAGGTGTTTGCTTAGCGCACGCACTCAGGGGCAACAGTCCGACCATCAGCCCAATTATCAGTAGCCAGCATGAGCCCTTCTTCATCTTTTCCTATCCCTCCTTTGCCGTCAGAGTTTAGCCGACATTTCTCATTTCAATTCACAACGAGGCATCCCGACTCTCATCGCTTTTTTCAGCAATAATATGTCTATGGCATCTGGTTGTCAATAGCCGTCTCTGAGCCCTAAGGAAGGCTCGTCCTCTATGTCTTCGCTGTCCTCTTACTTAATCACAAGTGAATCTATGACGTGGTCAAAAGTCTCTTCAGGTGCAGCATATAGGTCTTCTGGAAAGATGTCCTTACTCATGATCCTCTTTTTCTCAATCCCTGAAACACGTTCCACATGGGAACTCTTCTCATATAGTCCTTGTATGTATCTCCGAATTTCTCAATATTGAATACGTCCTCTTTTCTGGATGCCA
>CAZZJX010000296.1:0-2223 GCA_964654845.1 uncultured Dehalococcoidales bacterium | reverse complement strand
CTCTGTCCCGGCAGGGGACCCAGTCCCCTTTCAACCAGCTTGTTCCTGGACTTAATCACAATTTCGGTAATTTTGATTCCTTCGGGGCATACGGCGTCACACTCCATGCATACCAGACAGCTATTGAGACTTTCCACCGATTGCTCGCTGACATCTTCTCCTTCAAACACCTCAATAGCTGCTTGCAGACGCCCTATTGGTGAAAGCTGAACTTCACCGGTGACTTTGTACGTAGGGCATACATCCATACAGTCATTACACTCGGTACAGGACTTAGCGTCTTCCAGAACTTTTTTCATTTTTCAGCCCTTCATAGCTAGCAAAGTTTACAACCTATTCTTTGGACGACATCGCCTCGGTGAAGGCCTGAGAAAAGGCGATGAAAGCCTCGGAGTTATAGCGCTCGATATCGCCTTCATCGCAAAGCTGAGCGAGCTCGGGGTCTATAGGCAACTGCCCCAGAAGGGGTGCATCGGCCTCCCTTGCCATGTCCTCTCCCTTGCTCTTACCAAAGAGCTCGAGTTTCTTCCCCGTCTCCGGAATCATCAGGTAGCTCATATTCTCCACCACCCCCAGCACATCAATATGCATATTGTTCGCCATATGAACTGCCTTTCTCACCACCATACCCGCCAGGTCCTGCGGGGTAGACACAATGATTACGCCAGAAAGTGGCAACGACTGCATTACGGTAAGGGGAATATCCGCAGTGCCCGGTGGCAAATCCACTATAAGGTAGTCCAGCTTGCCCCAGAATACATCATCCCAGAACTGCATGATTGCCTTGGCAAGCAAGGGACCTCGCCAGATAACGGCATCATCCTCCTGAGGCAAGAGCAAGTTTATAGACATGACCTCGATCCCGGACCTGGTCTCCACCGGCAGGATGCCTTTATCACTTCCCATAGGGCGAGTCTTAAGACCAAACATCTTGGGGATACTAGGGCCGGTGATATCGGCATCCAGTACACCCACCTGGTAGCCCTGGCGAGCGAGGGCGATAGCGAGCAGGCCAGCAACCAGCGATTTGCCCACCCCACCTTTTCCACTCATTACCGCGATAACGCGCCCGACCTCGTTCATCTCCTTAGGCGTGAGCTCAACATATTCTATTGCTACATCTTTCACCTCAGGAAGCTCTTCGATAGCGGTGCGAACCCTTTCTTCAACAGACTCTCTCGCCAAATCGCTTAAGGGAGTCAATGACAGGGTAATCTTGACTCGACCTTCCACCACTTCGATGTCTCGAACCATACCAAGCTGGAGAATGCTTTTCCTCGGTTCAAGAATGATAACCCCTTCAAGTGCCTCCTCAATCTGCTTTTTCAGCTCCGCTGCCATACATTACCTCCTTTTGCCCACTTGTAGTCGAAAAAATCCAGCCAACCACATTAAAGTTCAGGCCTCCTTCGTAGTGTCTCAAAAGCGTTCACAGGTACAACAACAGGTACAGGAGCCTCATAAACCTCCACCACATTGAACCCTGCAAATTCCTCTTTAATAGCGGCCATCTCAGGCGGACTCAGTGGCTCGACACCGCAAGGGCGCAGCGGCGTATTGAGCTGCACTTCATCAGGTGAGAGGCTTCTGGCAATTTCCGCCATTTCCCTGGCATAGCGTTTATTCACTTCAACGAACATCATTTGGATAGCCAGCTTTCCCTGGTAATTTTCCCTGAACAGCTTGATCCCTTGGAGTATCTCATCGAGGGAATAGCCTACAAAGGGCCTATTTACCCTGCGAAAAAGCTCCTCTTCAGGGGCATCCACTTTGGCTACCACCACATCTGCCTCAGCGAGGTCGCGGCGCACGTCCTCCCTGGGCATGAGGGCGGAATTAGTCAGAACCGCCACTGGCAGATGAAGGGTTGACTTGACCATTGAGACGGCTTGACCGAGGTTGCTGGCCAAGGTAGGCTCCCCCACCCCGGAGAAGGTGGCATAGTCAGCCTCTATCCTTTTCACCGCCTCCAGCTCGGTCTTAACCTGATTGAAGGACACAAACTCGCGGCGCTCCGCCAGAGGAAAAAGGGTGGTGCCTAATTGGCAGTATATGCAATCGAACGAGCAGGTCTTACCTTCTGTAGATAGAAGGTCGATGCCCAGCGACCTTCCCAAACGCCACGAGGGAACCGGGCCATAAACAACTGAATTCACTGGCACATCTCTATAATTCAACGCCTGCGATAACCCTTTTTCCAGGGCTCTCTCTGCATCGCTAGAT
>CAZZJX010000295.1:0-2251 GCA_964654845.1 uncultured Dehalococcoidales bacterium | reverse complement strand
ATGCACGGGCTTGTCGGATTAGCGCTGAGGTACACCCAGCGAGACTCAAACTTACCAGAATCATTGCCCGCCAGGCTTAGTGGCGGAGGACCTTCCCCCGCCGACGTGGATAAAATACCGGCTTTCACCAAGACCTGAAAGCCATTACAAATCCCCAAGACGAGTCCTCCGTTCTCAACAAACCTTTGGATATCCTCTCCAAGCTTAAGCCTCACTTCATTTGCTAGAATCTTGCCCGCTGAGATATCATCGCCGTAGGTAAAACCACCAGGTATGACCATTATCTGGTAATTGGAAAGGAGCTTCTGGCGACGGAGGAGTTCATTTATGTGTGCTGACTCTACCTGTGCTCCAGCCTGCTCAAAGGCAAACGTCGTCTCAACATCACAGTTTGTCCCCGGAGCTTTCAACATCAGTGTCTTTACATTTGCCATTAGACCCTACCAGCGAAGAGGTTTCTGCCAGGCTTCCTTCAGCTCAGCAATAGAAGCCGAAAGCACGCTCACTCCATTAATGCCATAAACCTCGAACTTTTCATCATCTTTGAGTTCACCGATGGCGGCAAAATCCACCCCATTCATCGCTTCTTCAAACTTAGCCTTGTCTTCCAGTGCTACTTCCACCAGAAAGCGAGTGTTCGACTCTGAGAAGAGCACGAAATCGTCTCGATTTATGGGTTCGCCCAGTGGGACTCGCCCCAGATGAATCGCCATCCCAAGCCCTCCAGCAAAGGCCATCTCAGCCGCAGCCACGCCGATTCCACCCTCACTGCAATCATGGCAAGCCCTAACCAAACCCCTCTCCATGGCCATACTAAGCCTATCCATGAGTTTCTTACCCCTTGTGGGGTCCACTTTGGGTACATCATTTCCCACATAGCCATGAATATCATAGTAGTGCGAACCACCCAATTCATCCTTTGTCGTACCGACGATGTAAATAAGGTCGCCCGCTTCTTTGCAGTCCATAGACACCACTCGATTCACATCCTCCATCACGGCCATAGCCGATATAAGAAGCGTATGCGGAATACAGATCGTCTTTCCCTCAGCTTCATACTCGTTATATAGGCTATCCTTGCCGGAGATGAAAGGAGCCTCATAAGAGATAGCAATATCATAGCACGCCTGTGCTGCGCGTACTAACGCTCCCAGCCTATCAGGCTTCTCTGGATTGCCCCAACTGAAATTGTCCAGTAGTGCCACCTTTTGAAGACTTCCTCCGACAGAGATAACCTGTCTCAATGCCTCGTCTACCGCAGATGCAGCCATCCAGTAGGGATCGATATCTCCATATTTAGGATTTATGCCATTAGAAACGATCATACCCATGTCTGAATCAAGTATCGGTCTGATAATGGCAGCATCGCTCGGACCATCGTTATTTCTTCCTACCAGGGGCTTAAGAACACTGCTGCCTTGTACCTCGTGGTCGTATTGGCGTATCACCCATTCCTTGCTGCAAACATTTAATGAGCCGAGGATCCGTATTAGAGCTTCCCGCAGGTCAGGCGGCTCTGGAAAGTCAGGTTCATCATACTGCGGTTGCTCCCAGACTGCCTCCCTCTCGAGTTGAGGCAATCCGTTATGCAGGAATTCCATATCAAGGTCGCAAACAAGGCTGCCGTCATAGAAAAGTTCAAGCCGCCTGTTATCGGTGAACTCGCCGATGACTGCAGCTTCTACATCCTCGCTGGCAAAAAGGGCGATCAACTCATCGACGCAGTTTGCAGGGACAGCCAGCAGCATCCGCTCCTGGGACTCGGATATCCATATCTCTGTATAGGAGAGCCCCAAATACTTCAAGGAAACTTGTTCCAAATATGCACGCACCCCGGTTTCTTCCCCCATTTCCCCTACTCCCGCCGAAAGCCCACCTCCGCCACAATCAGTAATTCGCCGGTATAGTCCCCGATCCCGTGCCTTTAAGAGAACATCTATCATCCTCTTCTCGGTGATAGGATTGCCTATCTGAACTGAACTGGTAGAAATTGCCTCGGATTCCTTGGTTAGTTCTCCTGATGCAAATGTAACGCCATGTATCCCATCACGCCCTGTCCTACCTCCAACCACAACAACCAGATCTCCGGGTTGCTGCTGACCCCTCTGGCTCATGCCTTTAGGTAATAATCCTACTGTGCCGCAGAAGACCAGTGGATTTCCCACATAGCGCTCATCGAAAAGTATAGCCCCATTGAGAGTGGGAATCCCAAGGCGGTTGCCATAGTCGGCCACGCCAGCACGGACACCCT
>CAZZJX010000294.1:0-2259 GCA_964654845.1 uncultured Dehalococcoidales bacterium | reverse complement strand
TTTTATATGTTCCGTGGAATTTTCTTAGCCTTCTGTGGAGAGTATCGGGGACAAGCTCAGTGCAATCATGGCCTTCATGAATCGCCTCTGGTGATGCTCCTCCCCATGGGTGTCCTGACCGTCCTTGCCGTGGTCGCAGGATTTCTGGGGGTGAATGAATTATTGGGAGGTGAGTCCCATAGCTTCTTTGGTGCTCTTTCTCATCCCTTGGCCTGGACATCGCTCGTTTGGGCTGGCGGGGGCATATTTCTGGCCTATGCCATATACGGCGCAAAGTGGCTCTCCGCAGCATCAATAGGGCGGACGTTCGCTCCCCTCCACACCATGCTTTCTCGGAAGTACTGGTTTGATGAGCTTTATGAAAGGCTTTTCTTAATGAGGTTCTTGATCGACGGTTTCTTCGCTGCCTTTCACTGGTTCGATGACCATATTATCGATGGTGCGGTGAACGGCATCGCCGGGGGCACATTGGCGGTAGGGACAGTTGTGCGGAGGCTGGAAACAGGACAGCTACAGGCCTATGGTTTGGCCATAATTATCGGCATAGTGGTCATTGTTGCCTTTGTATTCATATTTAACTAGAAATTAGGAGGAAAGGTTGAGTTTCCCATATCTCTCGACAATCGTCTTCCTCCCCGTTATCGGGGCGATCGTCATTGCCCTGCTACCGCGGGCTAACCCCCGGCGGATTAAACTTACGGCTGCTGCTTTCACTGCAGTGTCGTTCGTACTGTCTTTGGCCGTCTTATTCATGTTCGACCGAGGCCTAGCTGGGCCTCAGTTTGTGGAACAGGCGTCGTGGATTCCGGCGATCAATGTGCAGTATTTTTTGGGCATTGATGGGCTTAGCCTTCCCCTGCTGCTCCTGACCACCTTGATAGGCTTCATCGCTGTGCTCGTTTCCTGGAAGATAGACCTCAGGGTCAGGGAATACTTTGCCTGGATCCTCTTACTGGAGACGGGTATCCTGGGGGTGTTTTGCTCGCTGGATCTCGTTCTCTTCTTCATTTTCTGGGAGGTGGAGATAATACCGATGTATCTGCTGATCTCCATCTGGGGTTCGGGTAGAAAAGAGTATTCGGCGATTAAGTTCGTTCTCTATACTCTTGCAGGCAGTGCCATGATGCTCGCCGGCATCCTGCTCCTTTATTTCCAGGCGGGCACCTTCAATATGGTGACGCTGGCCGGGATGGGGCTTGATTCCATCCTGAGCTCCTTGATGGCAACTGCGATCTTCTTCTTTATTATTTTTGCTTTTACAGTGAAGCTGCCTGTTTTCCCCTTTCATACATGGCTACCCGATGCCCATACCGACGCTCCGACCGCGGTGAGCGTGATTCTAGCCGGGATACTAATCAAGATGGGGGGCTATGGCATGCTGCGGGTCTGTGTGAGCATATTCCCCGAAACTGCGCAAAACTACGCCCCGCTCTTCATCGCTTTGGCAGTGATTGGTATCCTCTATGGGGCGGCGGTAACATTGAGGCAGACCGATTTAAAGAGGCTGATTGCATATAGCAGTATCAGCCATATGGGCTTCGTGCTCCTGGGGATTTTTGCCCTGAGCCAGGTGAGCATGACTGGTGCGACTCTCCAGATGGTCAGTCACGGGCTGGTAACCGGGCTCCTCTTCGCTATGGTGGGTCTGGTCTACGAAAAAACACATGAACGGAGTATCCCCAAGCTTGGCGGGTTGGCGCGCCAGATGCCCATCATCGTGGTGGTTTTCAGCGTTGCCGGGCTTGCTGCCCTGGGACTTCCAGGCACCAGTGGCTTCGCCGCCGAGTTCCTGATCTTCCTCGGTAGCTTTAATAGCACCGTGGTTCCCGGCATTCAGGTCTATACAATCCTGGGCATTTTGGGAGTGGTGCTCGGTGCGGGCTACATCCTCTGGATGCTGAAGCGCGTGTTCTACGGCCCGCCGAAGGAGCAGTATGATGGGGTGCCCGATGCCAGTAGGTTGGAGATGGTCTATATCTTCGCCCTGGTGGCGTTGATCATGCTTATCGGGATCTACCCAGCGGTAGTTACCGATGTCATAAAGATTGGGGTTTCGCCAATACTGGCCGCCCTGGGCTTGTAAGAAAAGAGAAGGAGCATCATTAGGATAGCAAAGGTGGTTTAAGGATCGAGTGTTGAACATTTATCTACTTGCACCTGAGATAAGCTTGTGCGCCCTGGCCGTGGCGGTAATTCTTCTCGACCTCTTCGTTGAGCGAAAGTGGATTGTGGGCGCAGTGAGCATCGTGGGGCTCATTG
>CAZZJX010000293.1:0-2264 GCA_964654845.1 uncultured Dehalococcoidales bacterium | reverse complement strand
TGTCATTTCCCCATACCGGCTATTCTTGGCATATTCAATATCCCTGTAGAGGGGGTTAGGGTCTCCGATAGCATCGGCAAAGCGCCTTATGGCCCCCCTCTCCACCTCCATGATCGAGGGCTCGGTCATGGTCCCGATCATGGCCTTGATATCATCCGAGATTCCCGCTTCAGTCACTTCGTGCACCTCCTTAATATTAGCCTTTAGCGAGTAGACATAAAAAAGCAGGTGGGGCAACAATATCACCCTACCTGTCACTTCTTCAAATTTCTCTCACTATAATGGACTCGGGTCATTCGGGTAAACACCCTGATCATTCTGTTTCGATTTCAGTAACATTAGGCTCGGCTTGGACTCCTCTGGCTACGCCAACCTCATCTTTGAGCAGCCTCTCTTCATCCAGTTTCGCAACCCCTCTTTGTTAATCAATCAGTTCAGATAGATCACCCCTTTCCGTCCTAACTAAAACAGCAGAAAAGTTCTCCCCGTTAAAGGCAACCAAAGTGTACATTAATCCCGATGCTCCTGTCAAGCCCTTTACTTGTCTGTGTCATTCCCTTGCAATTATCGGTGGATATTGATACAATCTTACGGCAGAGAGAAACGGGGTGTGGCGCAGTCCGGTTTAGCGCGCTTGCATGGGGTGCAAGAGGTCGGAGGTTCGAATCCTCTCACCCCGACCATTGTTGTTTGGTTCACCTAGCGAGAAGCTATAGTCAAATAGATATAGATGGTGTGGTTTAGGCAGATCTTCTATTGGGTTGGCTCTGCCCATCATGACCTAGTATAATCCTTAACAAGAAACTCCTGACGCTTGTTCGTCAATTACCGTATATGTGGAAACTCCTGTAATAATCTAGTAGCGGTCTTAGTTTCTCTTTTTCATATATCTTAATTTAATGTAGTTTTATTATCGTTTTTCTCCTATTCTGCCCCCTTGTATTGGCGAGGTGGCTGTGCTATCATATTTTTTGTAGGATTCATTTTTAATACCAGGGACGAGATGACTACAGAAAAAGAGAAGGCCTTGGAACTGGCAATTGGCCAGATTGAAAAGCAATTTGGCAAAGGCTCGATAATAAGGCTTGGAGAAACCTCGAAAATGATGGCAGTGGATATTATTCCTACTGGTGCCATCGCATTGGACATCGCCCTTGGTGTTGGCGGCATACCGCGGGGTCGGGTCATCGAGATCTTTGGACCGGAGATGAGCGGGAAGTCGACTCTGGCTCTTCATGTTATCGCTGAGGCTCAGAGTTGCGGTGGCAAGGCAGCGTATATCGACGTTGAGCATGTCTTCGACAAGCGCTATGCTGCTAACTGTGGTATTAAAGTAGAGGGAGAGGACAGTTTATTAGTATCCCAGCCGGATACCGGGGAGCAAGCACTGGAGATCGCTGAGTATTTGGTCAGAAGCAACGCGGTAGATGTGGTAGTCATTGATAGCGTGGCTGCCCTGGTTCCTAGAGCAGAGCTTGAGGGAGAAATGGGAGACGCTCATGTTGGGCTTCAGGCTCGATTAATGTCTCAGGCACTGAGAAAGCTTACTGCTGCTATCCATAGGTCGCAAACCGCTGTAATTTTCATCAACCAGTTACGGGAGAAGGTAGGGGTATTCTTTGGCAACCCTGAGGTGACCCCTGGGGGTAGAGCGCTGAAGTTCTATAGCTCGGTTAGGATTGATCTAAGGCGACTGGAAACCATCAAAAAGGGAGAGCAGATGGTAGGGAGCCGAGTTAGAGCGAAGGTGGTAAAGAACAAGGTTGCTCCTCCTTTTAGGAACGCTGAGTTTGACATCATGTTCGACCAAGGGATAAGCAGGGAGGGCAGTCTCCTTGACGTGGGGACAGAGATTGGCTTGGTGACGAAAACAGGTGCCTTCTACTCCTATAGCGAGGTTCGTCTTGGCCAGGGTCGTGAGAACGCTAAGGATTACCTCAGGGAGCATATAGAGGTCGCCCGAGAACTTGAGGGGCAAATAAGGGCGGAGGTTTTTAAGCCTCAAGACCTGCCGCAAGCGGTTTAGCACAGTTATAAATTCTGACTGATGTCAGCAAAAGGCTGGGATTTCGCAATCCAGCCTTTTTGTGTTTAATTATGGATACTATAACCGCTATTGATGATCAGAAGAGGGGGAAGAGCCGGGTCAATATTTACTTGGGTGGCACCTTCGCCTTCAGCTTGGAAAGGGGGGTGGTTCAGGAACAGGGCCTTCACACGGGCCAATCGCTCTCTGATTCGCAGATAGACGAACTGGCAAGGGC
>CAZZJX010000292.1:0-2271 GCA_964654845.1 uncultured Dehalococcoidales bacterium | reverse complement strand
TCTATATTGTTTGCTTTGTGTTCATAAGCACGTAATTCCAGCACGTCCTCGATAACGCTATTTATCTGGTAAAGCTGCTTTATGGGTGTGTGCTTTCCGCCGAAGGAAAGGAGATTTCTTGCTACATTGGCGGCACGCCGGGCCTCGTTATTGATAAGCGTCAGGTCATCACGGATTTCATCAGGGCCTTTCTCCATAAGCAACTCGGATAAAACGATAATGCTCGTGAGTGGGTTATTGAATTCGTGGGCGGTGCCGGCTGCCAGCTCGCCGAGGGAAGCCAGCCGGTCAGTGCTCATAAGCCGCTCATTCTGTTTTTTTTGTTCGGTAATGTCTCTGGTAATGTGTACACTACCAACGACCGCACCCTTCTCATCGAAGATGGGAGACGTGCTTATCTCAACATAAGTCCCCTTCTCGTGTATAAAGAACTCGGATTTGGCTGGCTTCTCAGTCCGCAGCGTTTCTTGGTGAGGGCAGCCTTCTATGGGTTCTTTGCTCTCACCCGTTACCTCATAGCAACGCTTACCGATGACTTGGCTGCTCTCCACGTGATACATGTCAGCAAATGCCTTGTTTACCCGCAGAAGTCGGAAGTCCTTGCTATTAATACAGACAGCATCGCTGATGGAATCGAAGGTTCTGCTCCATTCCTCGGCTGCGCGCTTTAGTGCTTCATCTATCTCTTTTCGTTTGGTGATGTCTCTGGCAATGGTGATGTGACCAAACAGATTGCCCTGAGCATCCTTCAATATGTTGGTACTCAACTCACCAGGAAACTCAGAACCATCTGCTCTGAGCAGAGTGTATTCGACGCCGCTAATTGCTCCCTCTTTTACAGCTTCCTTCAAGTTGGCTGCTATTCTCTCGTGCTCGTGGGGAGCAAGCAGTTCAAAGACGCTTTTCCCCAGAAGCTCATTCTTGGAGCTGAATCCGTGCATCTCCACCGCTTTTTGATTTGCCTCGGTGATGATACCTTCTGAATCAATAACCGATATCCCGTCGGTGACTGACTCGAATATTTGCCGCAGCTTTCCATCCGAATTCACGGTGTTTCCTCCGTCTGCATACTTCCCTGGCTTCTCCGATTTACCGCGACAACGTGGTTGGCCTCTGTCCTGAGAGTCTCCAACTGAGCCGCGGTGAACAGTCTCCAACCTCGGCAGTCCCGGTATTCGACGTCGGAAAGTACCCCTTCCTTTAATCGTCTGAAAAGGGTATTTCTACTTATGCCAACAATCCGGCAAACCTCTGCCGTCCTGTAATAGGTCTGGTTATTAATAACAACAGGCATATCTTCTTCCCTTGAGACTATTCAACTATACCAGTCGGAAAGCGTCAATCACCCATTTGTACTGAGTACTCTAGAAGTATGTGTGAAGCCCGTTGCTGCATTATCACAGCTATGGGAACGGGCAGAAGGTAATGAGGGCAGCAACCGGGGCTACTCCAGCACCCTCTTCATTTCCTCGAATTCTTCCCTGGTGATCTCTCCCCTGGCGAAGCGAAGCTTCAACACCTGAAGAGGGTCCTCCGGCGGACTTGGAGGGGTCGGCGGACTGGTTGTAGCCGGGGATACGGGGGCGCCGCTCATTTGCTTGAGGTTCTCCTGAATGAGCCTGAAAATGTAATCCACCTGGCGTGCCGGAAGGTTGTCCAGGACCAGGTCCTGGCTCATGAATCGGTGTTTCAAGGTTATGGTGGCAAACAATATGCCTTTCTCCATTTTCAGATTGGCTATGTCTTCATATCGGTGATCCTCAATCTCCTTGTGTAATCCCAGGGTTGACGGAGAGTACCTGATTATCCTCTGGTTGGTGATTATTATGAAGTCCGGCGTGGCGGCTGCCTTCAATCTTGATTGCCTTATGATTCCCATAGCCTGTTCATCCGCCAGCAACATCTTCTTGATGGCTTTTGGAACCTTGATTATCTTGACTTCTTCGCTCATCGGCTGCTCCCAATAGTCGTCATAATAGATGACGTACTCGTAAAAGGGCCATTCTTGCCCCTAGGTGGTTTCGTATCTCTCGCCTCCATCTACGCGCTAAAGATAAACTAACTACTCATTCCATGTCAACAGTCGCAGATACAACTCGGCCGAGTTGTTACCCTGATTAAAGCCTCGGCTATTAGGTCAGTCACCGCGGTCCCTCTTTGTTCACGCTGCATCTATGGAAACCCACTGGTTGCGGATAGCCATAGCAACGGCATGGGCTCTGTCATTGGCATTCAGCTTGCGCAAAATTGCGCTTATGTGATTCTTTATTG
>CAZZJX010000291.1:0-2274 GCA_964654845.1 uncultured Dehalococcoidales bacterium | reverse complement strand
CTCCACTCTGAGGTCTTCGAAACCACGCTCCCCGCTCATAATGTACTCATAGTTAACCCCGGCATATCCGCCCATAGAGAAAACAGGGGTGCCCCAGCAAATCTGGCCACCCATCACCTTCATGGTGCCCTCAGGGTCCATGGTCCTGATGAGTTTGGGCGCTGGGCCATTGGCGAACTCCCAATCGTTAATCTCTGCCAGAATCTTTAGATTCTCCTCGACCGGTTCTGGTGTGGTATCTGGTTCGCTGTAGGCCATTGAGGGAACGGACCTCATCGTATTGGGAGCGCTCCCTAGATAACCCACAATCTGCGAATTATCAGTGATGAAGATCTGTATGTTATCCAGCACATGTTCCAGGTCCTTTGCTCTGCCCAGGCAAGCTGGATACATACCAACTGTGAACTGCTCAGATTCGTAGAACAGAATGTTAGTTTGCATGCAGGTCATGAGACCGGGTGAAAAAGTGCCCCCTATCAAGCCCTTCTTCCAAATCGCCTTTCTCAGGTAGTCCAGCCGTTTCGACCTCTTCTTCTCCGCTGCCCACCACCATGCCCTGTCTTTCTCAAGCTCCTCTACCGGTTTATCTGGAGCTCTACTTGTCTTTGCTATTATCTCTGCCATCTTCCTGGCCTCCTTCTTCTCGAATTCTTGTTTCTACAATTCCTGCAAGCCTCACCTCTATTACCACCTCGCTTTCTCTAGTCGCCTGAAAATCACCATGCAACGTTCGCGGCGGCTCCGCATTTCCAGCCTGCTATTTACAATTATAGGTTGCTATCCTCTGGGACACGAGTATTTCACTTCTTTTGGAACGAAGAACACTGTGAGGCATCCATATCCACCGCCACCGGCTTCGCCATCCAATACTCCTGCCTTGCGTCACGCCCCCTCAGCACACAATCCCCCTTGCCTTCCTCATCCTCTATTGGAAAGTAATTTTTACACTCGCTGCATGTTGGCATTTTCACCTCCTGTCAATGACTCCTATCTAGTTCTCGACTCGACCTTATTATAAGCCTTATTTGTCCAGCTCCTGCTTCATCTGCCTCATCTTGCGGCGATAGCGAGGATCCGAAGTTTCCGTTGCGTCGGTGTCGATGAACTCCCTCAGTCCGTAGTGCTTGCACCTGACGGCGTCCATAGTTATATGTGTCATCAACGGTATTTCACCCTCAAGCACATACACCGGCGGGTCTTTTATAATATCGGAACCGAACCTCAACAAGTCGCAGTTGCCATTTCCACTCGCTTCGTAGGGAGTCTCGAGAAAGTGTACGCACTTACCGCACGCCTTGTCAGGCACTCGATCCCGCTCTTCTACGCTTTTACCCAATGAAGCTGCCTGCTGCTGACTTCGTTGATTCATCATTTCGATCCATTCATCTTCTTTTCCCACGGTATCACCCCTTCTGTGATTTAGATACTACACTATGATAAATTATCAGCAATCCTACTTGTCGAGCGCCTGCTTCATCTGCCTCATCTTACGGCGATAGCGAGGGTCCGAAGTCTCCGTAGCGTCGGTGTCGATAAACTCCCTCTGTTTGTAATGTTTGCACCTGGCGGCGTCTGCAGCTATATGTGATTGCATCGGCATTTCGCCCTGCATCACATACACCGGTGGGTCTTTCGCTATATCAGAGCCTAATCTCAATAGGTCGCAATTGCCATTTCCACTAGCAACATAGGGAGTCTCGAGAAAGTGTACGCACTTACCGCACGCCTTGTCGGGCACTCGATCCCTCTCTTCTACGCTTTTGCCCAACGAGGCCGCCTGCCGCTGACTTCGTTGATTCATCATTTCGATCCATTCATCTTCTTTTCCCATATCCCTTCTCCCTTCCGAACAATTAGGAGTTATCCAAGTTTCTATCAGTCATAAGAAGTGCTTCAATCTTCTGATCACACACCGCCCTCACCCTCCAACCCATCGCAGCCAGCAAGCTTAGCTACACCTATCTATATTTTAATACTGCACTGTATTTCTGTCAATTTTTGTGCTTATTTTTGTTGATGTTCTACGATCTTACCGTCGCCTAACACCCTTGGAAATAAAAGCAGGCTGGCAGGAGTAAACCAAAACCCACCGGCCTGCTATCTTTCACTCAATACAAGCTATTGAGCTCGCCAGATAAAAAGGGCCTCTCGGTTGAACCGAGAGGCCCCAAGCAATATCTATCCTAAACTATCTTTAACCCAGACCTTGCACCGTCCTTTGTATGATATTGTCCTGCGTCTTGCGGCTGATATCCACAAAGTGCGCACTGTATC
>CAZZJX010000290.1:0-2284 GCA_964654845.1 uncultured Dehalococcoidales bacterium | reverse complement strand
AATATGGAGCGTATAGCCGATGCCCTTGTTTTGGAGTTTGAAGATTGAGCTTGAGGATGATACCCAATGTCTAATGGTGGGGTAGATATGGCTACTGAAGAGGTAGTGAGGCTTGAGGACGTGTTGGTGCGCTTCGATGGTGTGGCTATTCTCGAGGGGATAGACCTGTCAGTGTACAAGAATGATTTCATGGGAATGATAGGTCCAAATGGCGGTGGGAAGACCACGCTGCTGAAAGTCATCCTCGGCTTAATAAAACCAAGCCAGGGTAAGGTTACCGTCCTGGGTAGCACCCCGGAGAGGGGGCGGAGATTCGTGGGCTATGTGCCGCAATACAGCCTTTTTGATAGGGACTTCCCGGCGAGCGTGTGGGATGTGGTGTTGATGGGGCGCCTGGGGCAGGTAAGACGCTTCAGGCGATACAGCGAGGAGGACAAGAAAGCCGCCATCAATGCCCTGGAGACGGTAGAGATGCTCGACTTTAAAGGCAGCCAGATAGGGAGGCTTTCGGGGGGACAGCAGCAAAGGGTTTTTATCGCCAGGGCGCTGGTATCTGAGCCAAAGTTATTGCTTCTCGATGAGCCGACGGCAAGTGTTGATGCGCCGATGATGGAAGAATTCTATGAACTTCTAAATAGGTTGAAAAAGAGAATGGCGATAGTCCTGGTAACCCACGATTTGAGCGCTGTATCCATCTATGTGGATACAGTCGGGTGTCTCAACCGTAAGCTTTACTACCATCACTCTAAAGAAATATCTGCCGAGGACCTTGAAGCAGCATACCAGTGCCCTATTGAGCTAATAGCCCATGGGGTTCCTCATCGAGTTCTAAGTGATCACGGCTGAGCCGACAATGGAAATACTGCAGTACGGGTTCATGCAACGCGCCTTGATGGCGGGAATACTGATCAGCATTACCTGCGGGGTTATCGGAACATACGTAGTGGTAAGACGTATGGTCTTCATCAGCGGTGGCATCTCCCACTCCGCATTTGGCGGCATCGGACTGGGCTATCTCGTAGGTATTGACCCTGTATTAGGCGCCATGCTTTTCGCCATCGGCTCCGCCCTGGGCATTGGGGCCATTAGCAGGCGGACCCGGCTGCCTGAAGACACGGCTATCGGCATCCTGTGGGCTGTAGGTATGGCCCTGGGGATTATCTTCATTGGCCTGAGCCCCGGCTTCGCTCCAGACCTGTTCGGCTATCTGTTTGGCAACATCCTGTCCGTATCTTTTTCCGACCTGCTTATCATGGTGGCCCTGACCGCGCTCATACTTGTGGTAGTTTCCCTATTATTCAAAGAGTTGATGAGCCTTTCCTTCGATGAGGAATTTGCCAAAGTGTCAGGAGTGCCTACGGGACGGCTATACTTCATTCTAGTAGTCCTGATTGCCCTATCGGTGGTGGTATTGATACGGGCTGTGGGCATCATACTGCTCATTGCGTTGCTTACCATTCCAGCGGCCATCAGCAGGCAGTTTGTCAGCAGCCTGAAGAAGATGATGCTCCTTTCGATACTTCTCAGCATTGTGTTTGTTGTTTTAGGGCTGTGGCTTTCCTACGTGCTTGATTTGGCGTCAGGGGCGACCATCATCCTCTTCAGCGGCGTCATGTTCCTGGCTTCCCTTGGACTTTCACGGTTGCGCCGCAGGAGGCTATCAAGCACCGCATCGTGAGATGGACTCGCCTCGCAGAAAAAAGTTTCTCGACGTTTTTCATAGAGATGTTTGCATCTCTGTTTCGAGTCAAAGATGGAGGAGAGCTCAGCGGGGTTCCGTTGTTGGTGGGGGAGTGGATGGACAGCCGATTCGCCTGAGTAGCTGTAATTCTCCTAGCCTGTTTTGCCAGCCACCTCTCGGACTATTCGACGAATCCTTGTATGAATCTGTAGGGGCTCCTTGATTTCGCTGCGCCCCGCAAGCCAGTGAAAGTTATCCCTATCTACTTTGCCTCCGGGTCTCTCCTTTTCCCTTACAACCCTTTCCACGTAATTCCTGCCGCCCTCCTGCCAGGCGTCCAGGGCAATTGCCAAATCGCCGAGATTTGTGGAGGCCAGGCCTATGGTGGCGTATGGCAGGGAATGTTCGTCTGCGTTGAAGGCGACGGCGAGCCCTCCGGCATTATTCACCGCTTCGAGCATCATGACATCGGTGATGCTGTCGCCAACGGCAACCGCTCTATCCAGGGATTGACCATGGGCCTGAACAAACCTTTCAAGCGCTGCCAGCTTCCTACTCCCACCCATCGGTTTCACTTCGCGCAGAGCGAGGCCGACACTGGTG
>CAZZJX010000289.1:0-2284 GCA_964654845.1 uncultured Dehalococcoidales bacterium | reverse complement strand
TTTTCCTTAATCCCGATATACTGCTGTTGGATGAACCTACAAACTATCTCGATCTAGAGACACAGCGCTGGTTTGAGACTTACGTGAAACGCTATCACGGTGCTGTCCTGGTTACATCACATGACCGTGCCTTTCTCAACAATGTTGTGAGCAAAGTCATAGCCATTGAGGATGAGGACGTTATCTTCTACCATGGAGATTATGATAGCTACGTTCGCGCCCGCGAGAAGGATATCGAGACTCGCCAGGCAACCGCCCGGCGACAGGAGCTAGAAATCAGACGGCAGATGCGTTTCATTGAGCGCTTCCGAGCTAAAAATACCAAGGCTTCTCAGGTGCAGAGCCGTGTCAAGCAACTGGGCAAGATTGAGCGGATTACAGTTCCTCGGGCAACAAAGAAGATACATTTCAACTTTAGAGAGCCTCCGCGGAGCGGTCGCGTCGTAATCGAACTCAAGCACGTTGCCAAGTCTTACGGGCAGCATGTTGTATACCAGGATCTTAACCTGGTACTGGAGCGGGGAGATCGCGTTGCCCTAATAGGCATAAACGGAGCCGGGAAGACAACCCTTCTACGCATGCTGGCGGGTGTTTTGCCTTTTGAAAGAGGCGAGCGCGTACTCGGGCACAATGTAACCACGGCATACTTCGCCCAGTACTATATAGAATCTCTCAACCCCCACAACAGCATCATTGAGGAGCTGCGGAGCGCAGCACCGGACGAGCCGGAACAGCGCTTGCATGGTCTGGCCGGCGCGTTCCTCTTCAGCGGTGACGATGTGACGAAGAAGATATCGGTGCTCTCGGGTGGTGAAAAAACGCGTATCGCTATTGCCAGGATGCTCGTACGGCCGGCCAATTTCATTCTTATGGATGAACCAACCAATCACCTGGACATTGCGTCCCGCGAGATTTTGACGGATGCCCTGGGTGCTTACAAAGGGACCCTATGCTTCATCACTCATGACCGTACTCTTATCAGGGAGATCGCCAATAAAATAATTCAGGTGCGGGATGGTCGGGTAACGGTCTTCCCCGGCAGTTACGATGATTACCTGTGGCAGAATAGCTCACCCAATGATCCAGCGGAAATAATCGAAAACCAATCTACTGTAAAACAGTTACACCAGCGGCCAACGGCTGTGAGAAAGCGCCAGCGCAAAGCACTCGAGGGCCAGCTGCGGAATGAACACCACCGCGCCATATCGCCGGTAAGGGAGCGCATCAAGGAAATAGAGCAAGAGATAGCAGCGAATACAGGGCGAATTGAAGAAATCGAATCCATAATGGCCGACCCCTCCCATTACGAGGATTCCCAGAACGTAGTAGCTGTGAATCATGAATATACAACGTTAAGGGAAAAGGTGGCGAGGTTGACTACCGAATGGGAGAGCCTGATTGCTGAGGTGGAGCGAATAAACCAGGACTACTACAGGAAACGAGAAGAATTGGCGGGATAACGGTTGGGCGAGAAGAATAAAACGCCTGGCGAATTGTGTGGTTACCCTGGGCTGTAGCACTCCCCTGAGTGTCAACTCTAGAGCTAAAGAGGAGGAATGATGCAACAATTTGACGGATTGTGCAATCATCCGCCATTTTGCTTTCTCTTGATAATAGAGCCCTGCAAGCATATGATGTTCAGTGTGGAAAGCTATTCGACCTATTAGCTGGTTGCTTAACATATCATCATTCTGACGAACAGTTTCAATGAAACGAGACGAAGTTGACGTTACTGAGATTACCCGTGAAACCTATGACGTGATCGCGTCGGGTTATGCCCAGAGAATTAACGACCTGGTATCGGATACCTGGATCGGCAGGTTTGAGAAGTCTTTGCTTGACAAATTTGTGACTTTGGTCATGGCTGGTGGAGAGAAGGCAACAGAGATTCTTGATATTGGTTGCGGGTATGGGAAGGACACATTCTATCTTTCTCAGAGAGAGGGAATCATTCCCATCGGATTGGATTACTCTTCTGCGATGCTGTCCGAGGCTCGTAAGAATTTCCCAGGCGGCTGTTTCATCCGGGGAGATATGAGGAATATCGGTTTCTCTGGCAGATGTTTTCGTGGAGTCTGGGCTAATGGCTGTGTTTATCATGTTCCAAAGAAGGAATTGACACGCGTTCTATTGCAGGTGAGACATGTCCTAAAGCCATCGGGCGTATTATCATTTAATTTCAAGGTGGGTACCGGTGAGCGACTAGAAAAGAATCCCAGGTCTTATGGCGGAAAGCCTCGATTCTATGCTTATTATGGAATCGAAGAAATGAGAAGTCTCGTTG
>CAZZJX010000288.1:497-2291 GCA_964654845.1 uncultured Dehalococcoidales bacterium | reverse complement strand
CGTGCTCTTGCCCATGCCGTTTCGACCGAGAAGCGCGACGATTTCACCCTGATCAAGTGTTAAGGAGATACCCTGCAAAACATGACTCGCGCCGTAGTATGTATTCAGATCCTTGACTTCAAGCAACATTCCTAAACCTCCAGTTCTCCCAGATATGCGTCCTTGACCTCTTGATTTTCTTTGATTTCCTCCGGAGGGCCAACGGCCAGTATCTTACCGAGGTGGAGCACCGTTATGCGGTCCGCGAGGGAGAAGACCACGTCCATGTCGTGCTCGATGATAACCATGGTTTTGCCCTCGGTGAGCCTTCTGATCAGCTCAACCGCATTATGGGTTTCATCTCGAGACATACCGGCGGTAGGCTCATCAAGCATTACCAGCTCCGGATCGGTGGCCATAGCCATGCTGACCTCCAGGCTGCGATGCTTGCCATAGGATAGCAAATCGGCGGGCACGTCCCGCTCCTCAGTCAGGTTAATTCGATTGAGGAGCTCGTCGGTCTCTTCCGTTATGGCCTGCATCTTGTCCACCTTGCGGAACAGGTTGAAGCGGATGCCTCTTTTTGACAGGATTCCCATACGGATATTCTGGAAGGCCGTTAACTTGGAGAAGGTACTCGTAATCTGAAACGAGCGCCCCATACCTATACGCGCCAGTTCGTGCGGTGTAAATCCGGTGATCTCATTCTCCTTGAAGAAGACCTGCCCGCTGCTCGGCATGTAGGTTCCGGTGATGACGTTGAAGAGGGTTGTCTTGCCAGCACCGTTGGGTCCGATGATGGCGTGTCGCTCTCCCTCCTCTACCTCAAGGTTGATATTGAACAGCACCTCCAGCCCGCTGAAATCGTGGTATATTCCCTTTGTCTCCAATATATTCATGAAGTCTCCTCCATGGCCGTCTTATCAGACGTACTACTAAACAATTTCTCCTTGATAAACCTTAAAAAACCTGCAAATCCCGTTGGAGCAAACATGATCACCAGGATGAGGATCAGGCCGGTCACCAGGTCAACCCGTTCGGTATATCGGCTGGTCAGCTCATCTATAATTGAAAGAATACCAGAGCCAACAATTGGGCCGAAAAAACTGCCTATGCCCCCTACAAGTGTCATAATGATGGGCGCAAAGGAGTTGCCGATGTGGAATGCGTCATCGGCTGAGATGAGGTTCTGAAAAAGGGCATAAATCGAACCAGATATACCGGCAAAACCGCTGGAGATGATAAAGACAATTGCCTTGGTATGCCGCACCTTGAAACCCAGGTATTCAACCCGCATAGCATTGTCCCTGATGCCGGTCTGGATGCTGCCGAAAGGGGTCTTGGTAATGAACCAGATAATCCAAATGCTCACCCCCAGTACGGCCACGGCAAAGTAATAGAAGTTAATCGGATCCGCTATATCAATAGAGACTATTCCCGGAATGTTGAAAGGCGGTATGGGAAATCCCCCGACCCCATCCTCACCACCGGTGAGCCATCTCAATTTCATGGCGAGGACATGCATGAGCTGGCCAAAGGCGAGGGTTAACATGGCAAAGGCAACGCCGCTGACCCTGACCAGCAGAGGGCACAAGATCAAGGCGAGGACAATCGCAGCCAACAAGCCGATCAAGATCGCTGGGAACAGTGGTAAGCCCTCGATACGTTCTAAGGCAATCGCCGTGGCATAGCCCCCGGTTCCAAAAAACATAGCATGACCAAAACTGAGAAGTCCTGTATAGCCTAAGAGAATGTTGAAAGTGAGTGCATAAAGGGCAAAGATTGCAAAGACTACAAAGATATTGGTAAAATAGA
>CAZZJX010000288.1:0-487 GCA_964654845.1 uncultured Dehalococcoidales bacterium | reverse complement strand
CATAAAATCCACTTAGTTGTTTTATTCATCATTCTATCTCTCCAAAAAAGCCCATCGGTTTAAATGCTAATACGATGGCCATAAAGCTGAACATCAGGACGGGTGCGAGCTGGGATACGAACTGAACGCCATAAGCATTCAACAACCCAAATATTATGGACACGAGAAAGGCACCCTTGAGGCTCCCGAATCCTGCCGTTACCACCACAACGAAGGCATCCATACCAACCTGATCTGCCAGTCCGGGATGTACCGTCATTATTGGGGATACAGCCACTCCGGCCACTCCGGCAAGCCATGTGCCTACTCCAAAAACAAGCATGAACACCACAGGTACATTGATCCCGAGGGCATTGACCATATCCGCATCGGAAACAGCCCCGCGCACGATCATGCCCAACCGGGTCTTATAAAGGAGTAGGGCCATGATACCCAAAATCACAAAGGCAAGTCCAATAATGAAAAGTCGATATATCGGATACTCCAG
>CAZZJX010000287.1:0-2356 GCA_964654845.1 uncultured Dehalococcoidales bacterium | reverse complement strand
CGTTTGACTGCCAATGTCAGCAGTCAGTATACTGACCTTCTCTTGCTTTCCACAGGGTGATTTCCCGTATCTGGTTACAAATTGGTATGATTCTTCTGATAACTCACATGAATACCAAAAACTAAAGGAGGGAAAATGTTTTCCAATATCTATGGATGGTCTGGAAAGATTCTCAAGGTAGATCTTAGCAATTTCAGAATAACAGAAATGGATACTATGCAATATGCGGATCGCTTTCTTGGTGGGCGTGGTATTGCTACTTGGATATACTGGGAGGAAGTGGGACCTGAGGTTGGAGCATTTGCCCCTGAGAACCTTCTGATCTTGATGAGTGGCCCCTTAGGGGCTACCGGTGTTCAAGGAGCTTCAAGATTTGAGGTCGTGGGCAAATCTCCCATGTTGATACCGGAAGGATTCTGCTATGGCAACCTTGGTGGATATTTTGGACCTTATTTAAAGAAAGCAGGCTACGATGGTATTGTTGTTGCCGGATGCGCTAAGAGACCCAGTTATATATTAGTCAATGATGGAAAAGTGGAGATTCTGGATGCATCTTCGTTATGGGGAAAGGGCATCTGTCAGGTAAAGGAAATATTAAGGGAAATACATGGAAAAAACGTACACTTCGTAACTACCGGCGTGGCTGGCGAGAATAAATGTCGTGCTGCAACCCTAATGACTGATCACGAGGGGAGCGCCACAGGTGGATTCGGTGCGGTAATGGGTTCGAAAAAACTCAAGGCCATTGCTGTGGTTGGTACGGAAAAAGTTGCTGTGGCTAGACCAGAGGAACTTACTGAACTCAACCGCTTGACAATCAATTTGAGCAACCAGGAAGACTTAGGGATATTTCTTCCTGACCAGCTGCGTTTTGTGAGAAAAGCCCCATGTTATCAATGCAGTCTTAGCTGTGGGCGGAATGTAATTCGAACTTCATCAGGAAAGGAAGGTGTGAGGAAATGTCAATCCAGTGCATTTTACTTGCCATGGGTTAAAAAAAGTCCTGGAGAGCCGATAGAAACCGTCTTTGACGCAACCCAGATAGCTAATAATTTTTCTCTCTGCACGGTTGAGCTTGCCAGGATAATCAGATGGCTTGAAGACTGTAATAAATCTGGATATCTCACAGAAAAAGAGACCGGGCTGAACCTTTCAAAGATAGGCAGTCTTGAATTTATCGAGCAACTTGTAAATATGATATCATATCGGGAAGGATTTGGAGACATAATTGCTGAGGGACTCCCCAGAGCCGTTCAAAGGCTTGGGGAAAAAGCTCAGTCACATGTAACAGAAATTATTTCAAGGGTAGGAGGGGTAAACGGTTCCCACTACAACATCACCTACCTTGTTAACGCCTTGGAACCAAGGAACCCTATAGCTATGATTGGCGAGTTGGCTGGAATGCTTGGTGGGTGGTTTATGCATCAGCTCAGCCCGGAATTATCCCCTGTATCCTCCGAGGTATTTCGATCTGTGACTACCAAATACTGGGGAAATGAAAAAGCATGGGACTTGACATCATACGAGGGAAAGGCCACAGCTGCGGTAAAAATGCAAAACCGTACCTATGTACAGGACAGCCTGATTCTGTGTAGCAATGCCTGGCCAGTCATGTACTCATTTAACACTCCCGATTATGTTGGCGATTCTAGCCTTGAGAGCAGGCTATTTTCTGCTGTGACAGGAATTGAAACTGATGAGGCAGGTTTGGAGCTATATGGTGAAAGGATATTCAATCTTCAAAGAGGAATCCTGCTACGGGAAGGCTGGCAAGCCAAAGCATCCGATATACCAGAAGATTTCGTATTTACTGACCCTATTGAAAGGAATATCGGAAATGCACCGGCTCTCCTTGACCTTGATGAAACAACATTTTTCTTCAATTCCCAAATGACCGTCCCCGGGTCAAGAGAAGAGCCGGTATCTATTGAAAATAAATCTCTTGATAGGGAAAAATTCGAAAAGATGAGAAAAGAGTTTTACGAACTACGGGGATGGGATACTGAAACAGGTCTCCAGAGATCTGAAATCCTTGAGCGTCTTGGCCTGTCAGATATGATACAAGAGCTAGCACCACGGGAATTAATAAAATGATGGAACTTAGTTTTGAGATCCATATTCATTATCGTAATGGTTCAAGCTGGTTAGGTATACGTCGGCGTAATTTGTAGTTTCTACATAAACTGCAAGCCAAGGTTCACAGCCAAAGGCCACACAAGCTGACTTGCCCCCAATAATTGTACCACCTTTTAAGTTAGTGTCATCGGCATAAGAACCAGCTGAATTGCCTCCGGAGCTGGATGCCTGTATACCAAGGAACTATGCGGATGGACGTGCGTGGTGAGCGACTCTGTCG
>CAZZJX010000286.1:524-2387 GCA_964654845.1 uncultured Dehalococcoidales bacterium | reverse complement strand
TGACTATATGGGTTATAGTATGTCCAGGAGCTGATTTAACTCGGCGAGGTATATTAGCAGAGAACGTGGAAAGAGAGTATCGAATTTCTGCCGGGGCCATAGTTATACAGGAAGATCAGAGACTACTTGTCCGGTATAACAATAGCGATGAAACAAGCTTTTTGGTCGGACCAGGAGGTACGGTCCTCACTAATGAGGGAATATACCAAGCTGTAGTAAGAGAAGTACGGGAAGAGACCGGGCTTGAAGTCAGTCCACGGAAAGTGCTCTTCGTTGAGGATTTGCTTTCTCAGCGTTATCGGATTGTGAATATCTGGTTCCTCTGCGATCTTGTTGGTGGACAATTAACCGGGACTCAGGGGGCTCTTGAAGAAGGTATTACCGATGTTGCCTGGTACCGCAAAGACGAACTTCTGGATGAAGTGGTTTACCCGCCAGAGCTCTTAAGCTACGATTGGGGAGCCTTTCCCCTGCATAATTGGGAATCGAAGTACTTGGAACTAAGGGAGACCGATTTCTGAACTCCTGATAGGTAGGGCCCCGGAGCATCAATCATACATATTGTTCAATCAATGCAACAGAAGCAGGTAGTGTTACCTCATTACAGGAACCGGCCTTTCTGCTGTGAAAGGCCACGCATAATGCAAACTAGAGCTACATCGTTGGGAACGGCGCAGACCATGGTAATGTTATCAGGCGCACCGAACTAATGCTCTGCCAGAGCACACCATATGGAGCCGTTTCCTAACTAGTTTTGACGGGATGTCATATCAACTGATACATTGAATCCGTTATGGTCAGCTTCGTGAGGGCTAAATCCAGGGACGCTGAGAAGCTAGCTTGTGCGTCGAAGAGCGCCTTCGAGAATGACATTCACTATGACGCTCCCAGCCACGACGGTAAGGGAGGGGGCCCTCCTGGATACCAGTCGCCCGACTGGCAGAGAAGAATGATGAGAACGGGCTGGTACTACAAAATCCTCGTCGATAATCAGATAGTAGGCGGTTTCATCGTACTTCCCGGCGCAATCAGAGAATACTATCTCGGCCGGGTTTTCATCCACCCGGATTCTCAGAACCAGGGTATCGGCACGCGGGCTGTGAATTTCATGTTTGGGGAATTCCCGCTGGCGAAGAGCTGGACAGTTGACACTCCGGCCTGGAATCAACGTACACGTCATTTCTATGAGAAGTTGGGCTTTCAGGAAACCGATACCCGGTATGACCGTCAGGCAGGCTGGGATTCAATCATCTACAGGAGAGTCATCCGCGCTACCACCTGAGCACACTGCACAGCAGCGCCTCGGCGTATTCCGGATCGGTTGCCAGGGGGATGCTTCGAGCTGCGAAGCAGAACCATTTGTCACCCTTCGCTCACTTTATTGCATCTGCTACGAACATTGCACTTGACAACATAATTAGACATGTGTAGAATCAATTTGATGCATGTGCACATAATATGAAGGGGTTAGAAATGGAACAGATTGGAGATGAATTGCTTGGCTTCTATAAAGCTCTGGCAGACGCCAACCGCCTAAAGATTGTCGGTCTGTTGGCGCAGGGCGAGTATGCCGTAGAACAAATAGCTGAGATACTGGGCCTGCGTCCCTCGACGATTTCTCACCACCTGAGCAAGCTTTTGAGGGTCGGTCTGGTCAGTGCCCGTCCGGAGAGTTACTACAATATGTATCGTCTTGAGAGGGGTGTACTGGAGTCCATGTCACAGAGGTTGTTGGCGCGAGAAACGATGCCGGCTGTTACTGCTGATATAGATATGGATGCCTATGACCGCAAAGTGCTTAACATCTTCTGCGATAGTAACGGACGCATTCTACGGTTTCCGGCTCAGGGGAAGAAGTTCGAG
>CAZZJX010000286.1:0-514 GCA_964654845.1 uncultured Dehalococcoidales bacterium | reverse complement strand
ACACTGAAAAGCAAATCAATGATATTCTGTCCTCCTATTCCGATGACACAGCTACTTTGAGGCGCAGTTTGGTCGCATACGGAATGATGGAGCGTGAAGGTGGAGGAGGAAAATACTGGTTGTGTGAGGACTAACCTGTGGTAAGACTCTAACAAATATCCCGGTGACCAACACTACTCATGCCGAAAGGGTGTCCAAGGTAGGCTTGCAGCCCTGTACTCAATCCCGCTGGAAGAAGGCCATGTGACTCTTCTCATTCATGAGCAGCACAGCCTGGCGGTAATCTTCCATGCGTTCCAGGGCGAGTTTCTCAGCGGTACCGACCGAGCCAGGGTTGTTAGCATCGCACGTCCAATGCACCCACTGCAAGCCGATGTCAAAGCCATGCTCGAGTGCGGCAGAGGCGGCGATTGTGCCGAGTCCAGCGCGACGATAGTCAGGCTGGGTGAAGAAGCCCAGGTCACCGGCTCCATCAGCGCTGAAATTCACGGTTGCCCAGCCGGCCATAGTCAAC
>CAZZJX010000285.1:0-2388 GCA_964654845.1 uncultured Dehalococcoidales bacterium | reverse complement strand
CTCCATATTGGCGATGTAGTTCTCTGCCAGCGGGTCCATTGGAGCCGTATGCCCACCGATCTCATCGGCAATGGTTTCACAATCATCGGTGGCAAATTGCGGTGCGACAAACATGTAGTCCAGGTCGTATTGCCTCGCCTTGTCTATGCAATCCTGGATGACCTGTGGTGTCGGTTCCTTCCCGCCATGCTCGACTGCAAGCTGCGTCAGGCCATATTCTCTGGCAAAATATCCGAAAGAAGGATGATATATCATGAAGTTTCGGTTGGTAAACCCATCAAGCTTATAGTGGATATATTCATCTAGAATATCTAAATCTTTCAGGTAGTCGTCCCGATTCTCAGCATAGAAACTCGCATTATCCGGGTCAACTTCAGTAAGCCCATCGCAGATATCCTCTACCATGGTCTTGGCGTTCACCGGTGAATTCCAGATATGAGGGTCCGATCCCATCAATTCTACACCCGCAGAGCTGTCGACAACCAGCACATCGGAGTTGGCCTCGATAACCTCGTCCATCCATTCTAGCTCGAACTCCACCCCCGAGCCTACTTTGACATACATATCAGCCTCACTCACCGCCACCATCTGGCTGGGGATAGGCTCATAGGTATGAGGGCTTGCCCCCGGCGGCACCATAACCGTAACATCTACCTTGTCCCCTCCAACATTCTCCACAAAATCAGCCAGTGGAACCAAGGTGACGACCACCCCTATCTTGCCGGTATCATCCCTTGCCGGCCCACATGAAATGGCAGATGCCGTCAGCACCATGGCAAGCACCAGAGCTAAAACTAGCGAGGCCAGTTTACTAAAGCTGTGTCTCTGCAACCACCCTTGCCCCCGAAAAGTCCGCATCGCTATTATTATCCGAGTTTGGTCTCCGAACCGTTCGATATACTGGCTCCCGCTGAGAAGCCACCAGTAGCATTATTCAAGTCCTGAGATTCCCCATTCGGCTCTACCTGCTTGCTGACCCAACGCGTTTTCCAGATGAGAAACGGGACAGTGATAGCCAGTATACAGAGCGCTATGATTTGACCCTCGTGGATCCCACCGAAAATCTGGTGTGTGTCCCCACGAAGAAACCTGATGCCAAAGGCGCCAATGGAATACAGCGCCAGATACATTGCAAACAGCGATCCCTTCGGCCTCAAATGGCCTCGGAAGACCCAGAAAAGAAGGGCAAATACAGTAAGGTCCCATAGCAACTCATACGCCGCGGTGGGATGAACTGCAACGCCCAGAGGAGCAGCGGTATTTGGGTTCATGTAGACATAGGCCCACGGCAGTGAAGTCGGCTGCCCATAGCAGCAGCCATTTATGTTGCAGCCGACTCTCCCTATTGCCTGTGCCAGGATAACCCCAGGTACAGCCACATCGGCCAGCGGTGCAAACGATACCCGTGTTACCCTGCAGTATATCCACGCCCCCAGCATAGCACCCAGTATGGCACCATATATTGTCATTCCCTCAAAGCCGATAATCGCCCGCGGGTCTGACATGTAGATGTCCAGTCTATCGACAACATGTATCAACCTAGATACCACTATTGCCGAAACGATGGCCCACGGGGCTGCGCTTAAAATAAAGCTACCCGTTATTCCCGCTCTCTTGCCCGCCTGCCAAACCCACAGGCAAATGAACAGAACGGCAATTACAACGAGTATCCCATACCACCTTATGGACAAGGAACCAATGGTGAAGGCAACAGGGTCAATTCCTATCGCGATAGACATTAACGCCATTTTTCAGCACCAGTTGAATATTACTTTCAATAAAAAGGCCAAAATAACACTGCTTCTAGTACAGCGTCAAATGGAACTATGTTGAAGCTGCCTTCTGGCAACTCGGGCAGCAACCTATAAATTCAAGGAGGTGACTCTCAACCTCAAAGCCAGTCTCTCTGGACAGCCTCTTCTCCAGTTCACCTAGACGGCACCCGGTAAAGTCAACAACCTTGCCACAGTCGGAGCAGATCAGGTGATGGTGATGCTCCGATGGTCTGGTTAGCAAATAGCTGCGGCGGCCATCTTCAGCGTGCACTTCACAGATAAGGCCAAGCTCATCGAGTATGTCAAGGGTGCGATACACAGTGACCAGCCCAATGCCGGGATGCTCTTTATGCGCCCTCTCGTATATGTCTGCGGGGGTAAGATGCTCCTTACTATCCACAATAACCCGCAATATCGCCCGCCGCTGCGGAGTTATTTTATAACCCCGCCGCCTTAGTAACGCAACTACCCTTCTTATCACACCTAATCTCCAATTCTAAATGAAAATGATTTTCATTTAGAATGATAACAAAACTCCTCAACATTGTCAATATGTCATGGAGCATTTTTTGGAGAGCAGACTATATCTGTATAATAATCCCTAGAAATGCAG
>CAZZJX010000284.1:0-2397 GCA_964654845.1 uncultured Dehalococcoidales bacterium | reverse complement strand
GGCCCATTGGGAAGCCTGGCTTAAGCCCAATAGTATAGCATTCATGCCATTATTATGGCGATTTTGGCAGCTGGTGGTGGAATTATTCAAGCTTTTACCGTGTGTAACAGGCTCTACTAAATGGAGATAATGTCAATAAAGCCCTCCTGGCTTTATGTTCCGGAGTGGCTCTTAGCTGACACCTGGCATTTTCCATATGCCTATAAAACCTTCCGCAAATACATCCCTCGGGAGTCGCTTGTCCTTGAGGTTGGCTTTGGCAGCGGCAGAATCCTTACTCGAATAGCCAGGGAGCAGAACTGCAAATGTGTGGGCGTTGAGGTTGAGGATAACGCCTTCCCCTCGCTCTCCTTTTTCTCCCAACAACACGGGGTAACGGTGGAGGCGATGAAGGGCGATGGTTTCTCGCTCCCCTTCAGGGATGAGAGCTTCGATGTAGTTTACTCAGAAGGAGTGATCGAGCACTTCCCCATCGATCGAGCTAGGCAGATGATTCGGGAGCACGCTCGGGTTTGCCGAACGGGGGGTCTGGTAATCATATCCGTGCCCAACAAGTTCGCCTTTCTGCACTCTCTGACAAAGCTTCTGTTGGGCCAGAGGTTTCTCTTCTACCCTGAAAGGAGTCTCTCCACCTTCGAGCTTTTCCGACTGATGGCGCTCTCAGGTCTCAACCTGGCAGTGAGGGATGGCTTTGCCTTCGGCTGCCAGTTCTATATGTTCCAGGCTTTTTTCCTCGACCGGATCTCCCTCCCCATATTGAAAAGGATAAATTTAAGGCTACTTTCCCTGTTTAAGGAAACAAGCCTCTACCACTTTGAGAATCCGTGGTTAAATTCTCTGGTCGGCTTTCAGACCCTGGTTGTAGGTCGACGGTAATACTAGCCCAGCATTAAAAGGTGCCCGTGGCGGGTTCCTCCCCCGGGTGAAGCGTGCGCCACTTCGTCAGGAGCTGCTCCTTCGTTTCTTTATTCGCTGGGTCAGGGGTACAGCAATCGTCGATCGGGCATACCTCGGCACAGCGCGACTCTTCGGCGATTCCTACACACTCGGTGCACTTTTCCGGGTCTATTACATAAGTCGTCTCGCCCTCACTAATCGCCTCATTTTTGCATTCCGCCTCGCATGCGCCGCAACTGATGCACTCATCGGTAATCTTATAGGCCACCGGTCATACCTCCTTATATTTCATACCTCATTGTCGATATTTTTTATATCGCTTCCCCTTCTCGGCTAATCACCTCCTAATGAAGTTTCTCTCTTAAGGCTGTGGCCACGTGCTCCGGAACCAGATCATCGATGTCGCCCCCCAGTTTGGCCGCCTCCTTAAGCAGGCTTGAGCTAACAAATTGGAACTCTAGCCTGGTCATAAAGCAGACCAGTTCCACTTCTGGAGCGAGCTTCTTGTTCATAAGGGCCATCTCGAATTCCCTTTCGAAGTCCGAGCTCATTCTCAGGCCACGCACTATAGCGACGGCTTTCTTCTTTCTAGCAAACTCTACAGTAAGCCCGTTGTAGCGTTCCACCTGAATGTTGGGAACGTGAGCCAGCGCCTTTGTCATCAACGACGCCCTTTCATCGGCACTGAACAGCAAGGGCTTTGGTGGGTCATCGTAGACCGCCACCACCAGTTGCTCGAATAGGGCTGCCGCTCGCTCTGCAATATCAACGTGTCCCATAGTTGCTGGGTCAAAACTTCCTGGATAAATGGCAATGGCCAAGAGAAACCCTCCTATTGATATACTGAGATACAGGTATCGCCATGCCGGCGTTCCTTAGCGAGCTGGAAATTTCCATAGACTGAACTCAGCGGTAGACGGTAAGAGTGTTCTACCGCAATGGTTGAACCAACCCCGACCAAGCGGGAAATTACTAGTTGCTCAACGGTTTCAATAACGGCGTGTTCTCGGTAGGGTGGTCCCATTAATACTATACCATACTTCTTCTTGAGCAGGGAAATGGACTTAATTGCGCTCAAGTGGTATACATGGGCTTGCGCGCTCAGTCCGGCATGATCCAGGTTATGCTTAATAACAGCGTAGCACCTGGGATTTTGCTCAACGAAATCGGCCCACCCCGCACCTCGGCTCAGCGCCTCGAGACCCATGGAACCAGTGCCTGCATAAAGGTCAAGCACAGAAGACCAGTCAGTGTCCATCGATTCTAAAATGGAAAAGAGCGCCCCTCGTATTAAGTCGGATGTAGGGCGGATATAAATACCTTTTGGCGATTTAATATATTGTCCCTTCGATTTGCCTGCAATAATGCGCATTCCCAATAGAAGCCGATTTCTTTCCCCTATTCAGGGAACATTATACTATGGAGAATACTACTCCCGTCAAGGGGCAGTCTCTTCCAATACGAGATGAGCCTGGGTCACTCTATTCTAATTGAGAAATG
>CAZZJX010000283.1:0-2399 GCA_964654845.1 uncultured Dehalococcoidales bacterium | reverse complement strand
GTCAATAGCAGGTATAATCTCCACTGGCTTCTCCTCTAAACCTGTTCATAGCGGTCGTTTGATAATAACACAAGGTCTGCAGGATAATGACACTCAAGGCTTAGAATGACACCTCCCATGGAGGGAGGTGTTGAGACAGGGGGATATTCAACCTATCTCTCTCCCATAAGCAGTGAAGGAGTAGAGCATGGCTGCTATGCTGTCTCCTCATAGCGAGCCACGGTAAAAGCCAGATCCGCCAGTCTATTGAGATAGTGTAGCACCTTTTCGTTGGGCACCATCCCATTGTTCCTAAGCTCCGCAGCCCTTCTTTCCGCCCTTCTAATAATGGTTCGTGCCAGGTCTAAGGCGGCTGAGCTTGGCGAAGCGCCGGGGATGATGAACTTCTTCGGCATCTCCATCTCCGCCTCAAAGTCATCAATGAGCCCCTCCAGTCGATTCACCATCTCCTCGGTAACCACTTGATGCCTGGCGGTCAGCTTATCGTAATCGTCAGCAGCGGTAGCGAGTTCCGCCCCAACAATGAATAACTCCTCCTGGAGGCGATGCAGAATATCACGGGTGCGCTCCTTTTGAGATAGGGCGCGCGCCAGCCCCAGTGCAGAAACAGCCTCATCTATGGTGCCATAGGCCTCACATCTGGGGTCGCATTTAGCGACGCGGTCGCCATAAAGGAGACTCGTCTCTCCCTGATCGCCGCGCTTGTTGAAAGTCTTCATCCTTCCCTCCGTTGTGTGGCATTATATCATAGGGCCTGCCAAAGACGAAGCCTTTTTTCGTCTGCGTTGATATTGGGGGTCCCAAAGGTTGTGCCTCTGGCGCAGGGTGTCCAACAACTTTGCTTGTCATTGCGAGGCTTATCCCGAACGAAGTGAGAGAACTCGACGAAGCAATCTCGGGGAGGGATCATTCCCCGAAGAGTCTTCGACCCTCAAGGGGGAGGATGAGTAATAGTAGGGTGGGTGAAGCCCTTCAGCGGAAGGGCGAAACCCACCATTGCCATCTCGACTAAGGAAGGTGGGTTCCATTTCATTTCACCCACCCTACAGCTTGCCTATTTGAAAATCAGGGTAGGTTGGAGTCGAATGATCCGACCCTGTCGGGCATCTGCTCCAACCACGCCTAGAGCGGATGCTCTAGGCTAACCAGTTGTCATTGTAAGGGCGTTCAGCTGAACGCCCTTACGTAATAGGTGACAGCAGGCGTTGCCAATTAATACAATCAAGTGCAGGTGTGCTACCAAACGCACGAATACGCCTCCTTGACAATGAAGTGCCCTGTTGATAGACTTCCACAGTAAACCAATCGTTGATTCCCCGTTGACTGAACTTTGTTTGTGTAAAATGTCCTTTTGCCTGATGCGTCAATGAACGATGAACCTATCACCAAAGGGCTGGTGGAAATCTATACCGGAAATGGCAAAGGTAAGACCTCTGCAGCACTGGGGATTATGCTTAGAGCACTGGGGCAGGGGCTAAGAGTCCACGTTATCTATTTCATGAAGGGCGACTACCCCTACGGCGAGCGAAATGTGCTGGCGCGCTTACCTAACGTTAGCTTCCAGAGCTTTGGACATGAACACTTCATCGATCCGCAAAACGTGAAGGAGGAGGAAAGAGAGCAAGCGAGACAAGCGCTCCAGGCAGCCATGGAGGCGATTGCCAGCGGCAACTTCGACCTGGTCATACTGGACGAAGTAAACCTCGCCGCCTCATGGAAACTCGTCGAAGTTGAAGATATCATCGGGCTTATCAGGGAAAAACCAGAGGATGTAGAGCTAATACTCACCGGGCGCCATGCCGATGCAAGGCTTATCGAGATGGCTGACCTGGTTACCGAGATGGTGGAGATAAAGCACCCCTTCCGCAAGGGGATAGAGGCGAGGAGGGGATTCGACTACTAAGCGAAAGGAGGAGGAATATGATCACACTGAGCGTCATCAAGGCGGACATCGGAGGCTATGTAGGACATTCCAGCTCTCATCCCTTACTTCTAGAGAAGGGCCATGAGTGCATGGAGAAGGCAAAGAGAGATAAGCTGCTTGTCGATTTTCACGTTACCAATTGCGGAGACGACCTGCAACTAATCATGACCCATGAGCGAGGGGAGGAAGACGAGGCGATTCACAAGCTCGCCTGGGACACATTCCTTGAGTGCACCAAGGTGGCCAAGGAACTGAAGCTGCACGGGGCTGGCCAGGACCTCCTCAGCGACGCCTTCTCAGGCAATGTAAAGGGGATGGGTCCGGGAGTGGCTGAAATGGAGTTCGAGGAGAGGGGGTCGGAGCCAATCATCATCTTCATGGCCGATAAGACATCATCCGGGGCATGGAATTTTCCTCTCTATAAGATGTTTGCCGACCCTTTCAATACCATCGTGTTGGTCATCGCCGAGAACAT
>CAZZJX010000282.1:0-2403 GCA_964654845.1 uncultured Dehalococcoidales bacterium | reverse complement strand
AAAAAAGGTATTATCAAAGGGTTCAACCCAGCCGATTACACCGCCACCGTCCAGATAGCTGGCAGCCTCTCTGTCTGGCTACAGGCTGTCCCCGTTTCGCACGCTATCCCACCCTCCGAGATGCTCGCCGGCCGCACCTGCGCCGTCCTCTTCCTCGACGAGTCCAACCCCAACGATGCCATCGTATTTGCTGTCGTGGCGTCAACCCCCATCCTTCTTAGAAATACCGCCTGGGAGCTAATAGAAACCAAGACTCTAACCGCAGCAGCGTCAACCATCGACTTCACCAATATACCTACCGATTTTAATGCATTCCGCATGACTATCTTTTGTCAGCGCACCTACCCTGGCGTCCTATCGATAGCCCTAAGATTTAATGATGATTCTGGACCTAATTATGACATCCGTGAAATACTGGCAAGTGGATCAACGGTTACAACAACAACTTTCATGTCCTATGGATACGCAGTAGTTGCCACGGTAGACTCCACACACTTCGCTCCATCTGTAGTATGGATACAAAATCTCGAGGCCGGTACTGAGAAGGACTACATCTCAATCGCAGGCATAGGAGCCAACCAGTTTCGCCATCTATCGGGACGATGGAATAACACCACAGACAAGATTACCAAGATATCCCTATTAGCTTTAATCCTTTATTTAAATACAGGCTCCAAAGTCATACTCGAGGGAACCAGACAATGATCCTTCACTTGTGAAGGACACACGGAGGGGTCGCCTCAGGCGACCCCTCTGGCGGCGGTCTGGGGTCCTTCCGCCGAAGGACCCAGAACTATTCCCGGGTGGGGGTTGTATTTTGCATTTTATACCATTTGGTTTAGAATGTCAATACTTCAACTTGACATTTTGCACAATTTGGTATAATAATAACTATCATGAAACCGAAGAATCCGTCTAAGCGACATACCTATACCCGGCTTGGCAACCTGCTTAGAGATGCAAGAAGGAGGCTACGCGACGAACATACAGGCCGACTCCCTCGGGTGGAGGACATGGCAAAGAATCTGGATGTCACAGCAGGCTTTATATACCAGGTGGAACAAGGCAAGAGGAAGCCAAAGGACGGCAAGCTTGGTATGTGGGCAAGCGTATATGGCGTGCGCTACGTTGACCTGTGCAAGTGCCTGGACCGCATACCTATGGACCTGGTCGCTTCCCTAAAAGAGGAACCACAACCGGTCCCGGCTGACCCCTTTTCTCAGCTAACCGAGGAGGAAAAATCTGAGCTTCTGCCCTTCCTGAACTTTGTCCGATGGAAGCTGAATCACAAGTCATCAGCTTCACAGGAGCGCCCAAATGTGTTATAATATTATGATGTATCCCACCTATAGCTCAGTAATCGTACTTTTTGGCTTCGCTATATCTAATTCATGACCTTGGCGGAGCCTTATTTTTATAATCGCCGAGTAACGTATGGCACAACGAACGATGGAAGAAAACAACTACACTGCAGAAGACATTGAGGTACTGGGCGGACTTGAGGCGGTGCGCCGCCGCCCCGGGATGTACATTGGCAGCACCGGGCCAAAAGGGCTTCATCACCTGGTGTACGAGATTGTGTATAACAGCATCGATGAGGCGATGGCAGGCTACTGCGATAGGGTGACCGTTACCATCTTTAAGGACGGGCGGGTAGAGGTCGCCGATAATGGAAGAGGAATCCCCATTGACATTCACCCGGTTACCAGCACCTCGGCCCTGGAGGCGGTTATGACCACGCTCCACGCCGGGGCTAAGTTCGGTGGCAGGGGTTACAAGGTCTCAGGAGGTCTCCATGGGGTTGGTGCCTCTGTGGTAAACGCCCTCTCTTCATGGCTTATAGTCGAGGTCAGGCGAGACGACAAGGTGTACTCTCAGGAGTACTGCCGCGGCATAGCCCAGAATGGGGTTGAGCAGGTGGGCGAGACGTCGGATACGGGGACGATCACCACTTTCCTCGCCGATGAGGAGATATTCGGCACCCTCAATTATGACTTTGCTGCCCTGGCGCAGCGCTTCCGCGAGATGTGCTATCTTACCAAGGGGCTGGAGATTTGCTTTCGAGACCAAAGGTCAGGCCTCGAGATAACCTTCTACTTCGAGGGGGGCATCGCAAGCTTTGCCCGCTATCTTAACGAGAATCGGTCTGTGCTCCATAAGCCCATCTATCTGTCCAGGGAAGTGGATGGCACCGAGGTTGAGGTTGCCCTTCAATTTAACGAAGGCTTCGCCGAGACCGCCCTCAGCTTTGCCAACTGTATCAATACCCAGGATGGAGGGAGCCACCTCACCGGGTTTCGCTCGGCCCTCACCCGCGTCATCAACGATGAGGCGCGAAAGTTCAAGCTGTTGAAAGAGGAGGATGCCAACTTGATTGGCGAAGACGCCAGAGAGGGACTGGTA
>CAZZJX010000281.1:0-2417 GCA_964654845.1 uncultured Dehalococcoidales bacterium | reverse complement strand
TGTGAAGTATTCAATCGCTATGCCTTCCTTGATGGCCTCCTGCACCTCCTCTTTTACCGCGGTCATCTCGTCCACGCCGCGCCGATAGAGAATGCGCACCGTTTTTCTGCCCCGTCTCTTTGCTGCCCTGGCAGAGTCCACGGCGCTGTTGCCGCCACCAATGACCACCATATTAGAGCCAACAGAGGCGCCCACTTTCAAATTCAGTGCGAACAGCAGCGACATGCTGTCCACTACGCCATCCAGGTCTTCACCAGGGATGTTCAGTTTTTTGCTTTGGTGAGCACCTATAGCCAGGAAGAAGGCTCGATACCTTCGCTCTCTTAGATCGGATATCGTTACGTCACGGCCTACCGTCACCCCTGTCTTTATATCCACTCCCAGGGCCTTGATTGCTTCAACTTCTCTATAGCGTACCTCCCAAGGGAGGCGGAATCTGGGAATGCCCGTGGCAAGCATGCCACCCACCACCGCATGTGATTCGAATATAGTGGGGCTATAGCCCCGGCGCGCCAGTTCCCAGGCAGCGGCAAGCCCAGCAGGGCCGCTACCCACGATGGCTATTTTTTCCCGTCTCGACCCAGCAGCGGCCTTGCGCCTGAAACTGATGCCACTGGGAGTATTATCGGCAGCATAACGATGCAGGGCCTGGATGAATACCGGGCTATCAACTTCGTCTCGCTTGCAATTGTCCTCGCATGGATGCGTGCAAATGCGGCCTAGCACTCCGGCCAGAGGTGCTGCCTCATTTATCAACCTCAGGGCCTCGTCCACTTTGCCCTTAGATAGCAGCGAGACAAATCCCTGGACGTTGATACCAAGGGGACACGCTGTGCTGCAGGGAGCAATCCCCTTCTTCTCTATGCAATACGCTGAAGGTACTGTCTTGGCACCCAAAACAGGGACGTGGATGGTACTATGGGACACCCTCCGGCCGTTGAACAGTAAGGGCACCTGTACTGAGCATGCTTCCTCACAGCGGCCACAGCCGGTGCACAGGTCCTCTCGAACGTAGCGAGGGTATTTGGTTGCCCTTATCATGAACCTCCCCTGCTTACCCTCTATGGCCATAACTTCGGAGTTGGTGTATAGCGTAACCAGTGGATGGCTCGCTGCTCGAAGCAACAGGGGCCAGACGCCAAGCAGTTCCTCAGAAGAAGTGACTGATGCAGTGTCAGTCATATTGTCCCAGCCCAATGCTGCGGAGGTTGTGATTACCTTGATCTCCACACCCAACTCGGCCAGGGTGAGGGCGGCCTGCGCCGCACCCACACTGCTACCGATCACAGCAACCCCCCTAGCCATTTGCACCCTCACTTTCCTTTCCGTGCTCTAATCCGTAGTTATATCCTAAGTCGAAAGCCTTGGAATTGAACTCCTCCGTTCCCTTGGGTACAGAGGCCAGGACGGACTCCTTGAGCGAATCAGGGAAAACCAGATCGCTCACAGCTGCCAGAAAGCCCAGCATTATGATATTAGCAACCACCGCTCGCCCCATGTCCCGCGCCATGCGTGTAGCTGGTATGGATAAGGGTGGCGGGTTTTGCGATGGATCGCGTTTTACCAAATCTGGATCTATAATCATCAGTGTGTCGTCAGGGAGATTTTGCCCGTGATTACTGTATGCCTCCTGCGACAGGATGATAAGTACATTTGGGTTCTGCACATACGGATAGTCTATGGGTTCGTCGGAAATGACTACCTCCGACATGCATGAGCCACCACGGGCCTCTGGCCCGTAGCTTTGGGTCAGGGTGGCAAAACCCTCCTCATATATGGAAGCAGCTTGACCCAGTATCTGCCCTGATAATATGACCCCCTGTCCACCAAATCCGGCTATTCTTATTTCCTTTATGCTCAAACTCTTTCACCCCATCTATTGCCCTATAAAAGCCAAACACATTCGGCCTACTATTGGTTTTCTTTCCCGCTTACTCTGTCCAGCAATTGTCTGTAGTGATCCCAGAATGTCGGGTGCTCTAAGTCGACAAACTTGCCCACAACAATAGGGCCGTCGAAAGTTATGTCTACGTCCTTGGGATCGGCTCCATCTCGAACTATGCTTCTTTCCTGATATGAGTGCATGGTATCCAGCCCCTGTGACTGCTTGTTCATGCGTCCGTATAACGTCGGGCAGGGGCTTATAACTTCTATGAAGCTGAATCCCGGTTTGACCATCGCCTCGGCGATAGACCTCTCCAGTTGGCGTGCGTGCAGCACTGTCCAGCGGGCAACATATGTGGCACCACTGGCCGCCGCAAGGTAAGGCACGTTAAAAGGATTCTCGAAGTTGCCGTAAGGCGAGGTGGTGCTACGGGCGTCGACAGGAGTGGTAGGCCCCAGTTGTCCGCCGGTCATGCCATAGTTGAAATTGTTTATACAGATGACGGTCATATCCATATTGCGCCGTGCAGTAT
>CAZZJX010000280.1:0-2423 GCA_964654845.1 uncultured Dehalococcoidales bacterium | reverse complement strand
GATCTTCTGTTATATCACTATCCATTTCATTCCAGTCGTCGCCATCGTAATGCAGGATGATACCGTTCTCACCCGCGGCGAAAGCATCGTTATCGTCGTTGCCCCACACACCGAAAAGGTCATCTGAAATGTCACTATCCATCTCTTCCCAGACGTCGCCGTCGTAATGCAGGATAGTGCCACTTTCACCCACGGCGAAAACATCATTATCGTCGTTGCCCCACACACCGATAAGGTCATCTGTAATGCCACTTTCCATTTCATCCCAGTCGTCGCCATCGTAATGCAGGATAATACCGCTTTTACCCACGATGAAAAAGAAGACGTCATCGTCATTATCGAAATCACCCCACACGCCAAGGAAATCATTTGCGGTGGCAATTTCCGTTTGACTCCAGTCATCCGCTAAACATGGCTGGGTGGGCAATGTTGCAACGGCGGAGCACAGAAGCAGAAGAATTGTCATGAAAACAAATACTGTCTTTTTCATTTATCTATCTCCTTTTCTATAGCAGTGTGTAGATTACAGCATTATAAGGGAGTACATTCGACTATCTCCTTTCCTATGTCAGGGTATAGATTGCAGCAGGGTAAGGGAGTACATTCGATAAGGCATTCAAAGTTCGCTCTCGAATGCTTGCTGACTTCTATTATTGTATAACTTGTCATATCTATAGTGAAGGGAGGGTAGAATCTAAGCAGGGAACGAGTATGAAGATAGTTTTCGCAGCTCATTTTTTGTGAGGGGGCATGGTAGTTTCGGCTGGACTGTACTTGGGCAGTATAATTCGGAAGGTGGTTCCTGCACCTGGGGTACTTTCCACTGAGATAATGCCCCCGTGATCCTCCACGAGCTTTTTCACTATGGACAGGCCAAGGCCGCTGCCGCCATGGGTACGCGACCTGGACTTGTCGACGCGATAGAAACGGTCGAATATGCGCTGCTGGTCCGCCTGTGAGATGCCTATGCCACTGTCCTCCACTTGAACCACAAGTCGCGAATGCTCGGTGTGGGTCGAAATCTTCACCCGACCCGTGGGCTGGTTGTACTTGATGGCATTGTCGACCAGGTTGATGACGGCCTGCTTAAGATATAGAGCGTCTCCCCTTGCCAACATTTCCTGTGATGTTGGCTCCAGTTCAAGGCTTACACCAGCGGCTGTAGCCTTGGCACTGGCCTCTTCCGCCACCTCTTTGAGAAGTAATGCCATATCCAGTATAGACCACTTTGACTTGTCCTGCTCGTCCTCGGAAAGCAGCAGCAGGTTGTCGCTGAGCATGTTCATCCGCTCCAGGCTCAGCTTTAGCACTTCCATGAGCCGCTTGTACTCTTTAGCTGTCACCTTTTCCTCCATCTCGGTGACCTCTATGTTCGTCTGGGCTATGGCTATTGGAGTTCTGAGCTCATGTGAGGCGTCCTGAATGAACTGCTTCTGGGCTTCGAAAGCTCCCTCCAAGCGTTCCAGCATGCTATCAAATGTATCGGCAAGGCGCTTTATTTCGTCATCTGCGCCAAGGTAGTTGATCCTTTCCTTCAGATTTGTACTGGAAATTCGTGCCGCCAGCGAAGAGACGCGGTCAACCGGCTTCAGCATCCTCCCAGAGAGGAAATAACCGCCACCGGCCCCGAGAATAAGCAGCCCGCCGAGGCCTATCAAGGAGTAGTTGCGCAGCATTTCTACGTTCTCTCTGTGTAGCTCCCTCACAATTAGCTCCGGGATTGTCATGAATCCACGGGGAGGCCCTAAACGCTCCATGGTAAGGTTGAGTCCAACAATGAACAGAGTGATGAAGAGAATCAACAGCCCAACGTACCACAGGGTGAGTTTAAAGCGTATTGTCTTTGTAAATGCAGGTAGCCTCATAACATGTACCCCCTTCCCTTGACGGTTGTGATCAAATCATATGCGCCAACCGCACTCAGTTTCTTGCGTATGTTCTTGATATGTACCTTAACGGTCTGAGTGAACAGGTTGGTATCCTCGTTCCAAACATGCTCCAGCAGCTCCTCCTGGCTTACGATTCGCCCGACGTTGCGCATGAGGTGCTCCAGGATGGCGAATTCCTTGGTCGTGAGCTTTATCTCTGCTCGCCTGAAATAGGCCTGCTGCACGTTGGGGTCGAGTACCAAATCACCGCTCCTAAGTATGGTATGTCTCGGCTCGCCCTCGCGACGCAGTATAGCCCGCACCCGCGCCAGCAGCTCGGGGAAGTGGAACGGCTTCACCAGATAGTCATCTGCACCCTCGTCCAACCCGTTTACCCGGTCGTCTAGTGTGGAGCGGGCGGTCAGCATGAGGATGCCGGTTGGTGAACCGGAGGCCCGGACCCTTCTACACACCTCCACCCCATCGATCTTGGGCAGATTGAGGTCGAGGATGATGAGGTCATAGTTATTTACCTCTGCCAGAACCAACGCCTCC
>CAZZJX010000279.1:0-2428 GCA_964654845.1 uncultured Dehalococcoidales bacterium | reverse complement strand
GCAATCCGTGTCGCTCGCATATAGTTCCCTGTAACCAGCCAGATAATGGAGCGGAACACTCTACCGCCATCGAGAGGGAACCCCGGTATCATATTGAACACGGCTAGCACTGCATTTATCAATGCAAGCCACCGGCACAATTCTGCCAAGTACACATTAAAGCCGTTACTTATCCAGAAAATCCCGTAGTATAGACCAGCGAGCGTTATGCTTGCGAGTGGACCCGCAATGGCCATCTTTAGTTCGGTGGTGGGCTTTGTCGCCTCCCTGGTAATCTGAGCAACGCCACCGAAAAAGAAAAGGGTAATGCTCTTTACCGGCATGCCCTCTCTAATGGCCACGGCGCTATGCGACAGCTCATGAATCAACACTGAGGCGAAGAAAAGGAGGCTTGTTAAGACGCCCAGGCCCCAGTAGGCTGCTGTAGACCATGAGTCATCAGTTACCTCAGGGTAGTAGGCATAGGAGAGGATAACCGTTATAAATATGAAGATGAAAAACCAGCTATAGTGCAGCTTGAAGGGTATACCAAAGAGCTTGCCTAGTTGAATTGACCTGCCCATTTCTTTCCCATATATATTTCTAAAACAGATTCTCTAGGCTACCCTCCATTTTTATACCTGCTTTGCAGCCATGATTTGTCGGTGGGCAGCCCCCAATGAAGGTTTACTCGGCCAGCATGAGCTTTCTACGCTCACAGAATTACATTCTAACACAACAAAGCCTTTCACTAAAGGGAGGATCGAATCAAAGAAGAGGATTATGGAGAAAAGGAGTATCCAATAAGTTTATAGGCTAGTTTGGCGGCGAGGAAGGCGCACGATGATGTCCCCTCGTTAGGGCAAAGCTCCACCACGTCGAAGCCCACAATGCGTCTTTTCTGCGCTACATGGCGTAATATCCTTAATACTTCATACCAACCCATGCCACCAGGCTCAGGGGTGCCTACTGCCGACATTATCGAAGGGTCGAGAACATCCAGGTCAATTGTTATGTAAACCTCCGACGAAAGGGCAGAAACTATTTCATCCAACGAAGCCTGACTAAAAGAATGCTCCTGAGCAAAGAAGGGGCGCATTCTCTGTTGCTCCATAAAAATATGCTCCTCCTGGCTCAGGCTGCGAATGCCTACCTGAACGATGGGGCAATACTCCACCACCCTCCTCATCACGCAGGCATGGCTGAATCTTGAATCCTCATATTCGTCTCGTAGGTCGGCATGGGCATCAAGCTGCAATACCGACAGGCGAGGGAATGCCTCTCGAAATGCCCTCACCATACCCAGGGTAAGGGAGTGCTCCCCACCAAGCATCACTACAAATTTATTCTTTCGTACGAGTTCACTGGCTGCTTCATAGACACGCTCCACTGTCTCTTCCGGTCCCTTCATAGAAGGCCGAAGTTCAGGGAGGGTATGGATTCCCACAAGGTAGCTCTCCCGATCCAACTCATGGTCATAAAGCTCCAGATACTGAGAGGCATCGATAATCGCCATGGGACCATCCCTGGAGCCGCTTCGCCAGTCGGTAGTGCTATCATAGGGAATGGGGAGGATCACTACTTTCGATTTTTCCAGGCCGGAGTATTCTGGCGAGAGGGCAGCGAAATTGCGCTGAGGGTAAAAAGGTTCCCCGTTCATAGGATGGTTAGTTCTTTCCCTAAGGTGAAGGAGGGCTTCTTTCTATTTTGAAGTACCTTGGCGGCTCTTTCGCCAAGGGCGCTCACTATAATGGGAAGGGCAATGGTGGCATCGCAGTTTACCGTGACTGTCGCTGCATCGGGGGTGATCTTTCGCCAGGAACGGGCTTCCTCAAAGGTGCAGCCACTCAGCCCACCCCATTGTGGAGAATCAGTGGTAATCTGGATAGCATATTGGTGTCCTTTTAGCGCCCTACCGAAGAAATCGCCACAGAGCTCCATCTGCTGGATGAAGTTCTTCGGCGTCCCGCCACCGATGAAAATCACCCCTGTTGAGGAGGCAGAGCAGGCGACATGGACTATCTCAACCACATCTTTTATGACATCGAAAATCAGGTGATTCCCAAGCTTCACCTGCGCTGTAGCTAGCGCTGTCCCATAAACGCTATCACCAGGTGCGGGACAATAGATGGGGAGGTTAGCTTTGGCCGCAGCGGTTAGAATCCCATCTTCATTACCCTGGCTTAAAAGCTCACTACCCAATAAAAAGAAAAACTCCCTTGTAGTGTAGGGACGGTCTAGCTCCAATTTGCCGGCAAAATCGACTACAAACTGTTCCGTTTTATCGAATTCCTCCTCAGAGGCAAGAACGTCGTAGATTCGAAAAGTCTTTGAGTTCGCCAGCTCCCCATCATTGGCCTGAGCACTACCCTGCCAGTGAAACCTCCCCAAGGTCTCATGGAGGTCGTGAAATAGATTTGCGCCGGTAGATACCAGGCAATCGATGAGG
>CAZZJX010000278.1:0-2434 GCA_964654845.1 uncultured Dehalococcoidales bacterium | reverse complement strand
GGCCCTTACAACAACTATAAAGCCTACTATCTCAATGTCTCCCACGGAAGCGGTCTAATCTATTCATGTCCTTTCCAACCACTTGACCCGCACATACTAGAGCGGGAGCCTGTCAGGGAAGGGGGACTTATCGCGGAGTATGATTGCGGAATATCTGCTGCCATAGCCACCCTATCCGCTCTATACTTGTGCCAATATACCGGCACAGGACAATACATCGATGTCTCCAAACAAGAGGTGCTACTTCACCTGATACGACCGGAAATGGCCATGTACTTAGTATCTGGCCATCGCGATCATAGAGCTGATAGGGACATGCCTTCCTCCTGGGCCGGCGTGCACCTCTGCAAAGACGGCTACATGCTTATCTTCTTCATAGACGATAAGGCATGGCATAGTTTTGTCGATCTTACGGGTAACCCAGATTGGGCTAACGATGAGAATCTTGGCATCGCTGAAAAACGCCGTGAATTGCATTCTGAGGGTGTTCATCCACTGATAAGGCCCTGGACAGCAGAGCACACCAGAGAGGAGATCTTCCATGGGCTACAGAAACACGGCTGCCCTGCCGCCATTCTTTACAAAGTGGGAGAGGTGCCCAATACCGAACACATGAAGGCAAGAGATTTCTTCGTAGCCATAGACCACCCCGAGTCCGGCAAGCTCAGTTATCCTTCAGGCTTAGCCAAGTTTTCCAAGACGCCAATAGCATTCCAACGCCCCGCTCCCCTACTAGGACAGCATAACGAGGATATCCGAGGTGTCGAGCCAAGCGGTATCCCGCAGTTATCGCCGCAGGTCAAGAGTGACGGGGTGCATCCACGGACCGGCAATGGCTTGCTGAATAGAAAGCCTCTGGAAGGAGTGAGGATTGTCGACCTTTGCTGGGTATGGGCTGGGCCCTCAGGAACAGAGCTATTGGCTTATCTCGGGGCTGAGGTCATCAGGATAGAGAGCCAATCTCATATCTGCCTCACACGATGGATTACCCCATGGCTGTGGCAGCCTACACCAGATATAAACCAGTGTCTTGCCTATAATAGCCTCAATTTCAATAAGAAGAGTATTACCATCAACCTCACGCAACCCAAAGGCATTGAGTTGCTAAAGAGGCTAATTGCCGTAAGCGATGTGGTGACTGACAACTACTCTGGTGGCACAATGGAAAGGTTTGGCTTGACCTATTCTGAGTTGCAAAAGATCAAGCCTGACATTATTGCGCTTTCTATGTCGGGTTGGGGAGCCACCGGCCCTGAGCGCTAATACCGTGCCTACGACCCCGTTTTCCCCGCGCTGAGTGGGCTTAATGACCTGACAGGATATCCCGATAGTCAGCCTTTTGCATTGCTATCGTCAAATAGTGGGCGTTTTGACCTTGCTAATGGCGCAGCTCTCGCATTTTGCGTTATGGCTGCCCTCATTCATCGTGCCAGAACAGGGGAGGGACAGTTTATCGATATCTCTCAATGGGAAGTGGCGAACTGTGTTTTAGGCGATGCTTTTATGGACTACTTCATGAACCAGAGGAGCCCCACCCGCATGGGCAACCGCGATAACTTTATGGCCCCCCACAACTGCTACCGCTGCAAAGGCGACGATAAATGGGTTAGCATCGCCATCGCCACCGATGAGGAATGGCAAGCCTTCTGCCTAACGGTAGGCAAGCCTGAGTGGATCAGCGACCCCAGGTTCGCTGATGCTACAAGCAGATGGAAAAATCAAGAGGAGATTGATAATCTAATCTCCCAGTGGACCATTGATCATACCCATTATGATGTAACAGGGATACTTCAGAGGGCAGGGGTGGCTGCCTTTCCCAGCATGAGCCGAGAGGAACTTGCCCATGATCCTCACCTTATTGAGCGAGGCGCTTTCGTGGAAGTCGAGCATCCCGAAGCTGGCAGGCAAACCTTCCTGGCGCCACCGTGGAAGCTGTCAGCCACGCCAGCCGAGATTACCAAGCATTCTCCGCTCTTAGGCGAAGATAACGAGTATGTCTTTTGTGAACTCCTGGACATGCCAATCGAAGAATTCGCCACCCTTGTAGGTGAGGGCATTATCTACTAAACAGCGCCCCGTACGTAGTTACTCACCAGCGAATCATGATAATTGGCTGTGCCAGATACCGTTCGTGGTGAGCCCTTCGACAGGCTCAGGGCAAACGAAATAAATCTATTTTCGGAGCGATCAATTGCCTTTTTCTAGCCAATACTAGAGCAATCTGAAGCCAGCCCTATTACATATTCTTGGCAGCAGCAGTTGGATTCGGAAGGCAACCTACTACGTATCGACACAACTCCCTGCAGAATGACAAGTTACTAAAAGAAGACGCCGCCTGGCTCTGTGCTCCCTGGAAGTCGCTATGCTATAATACCAAGGGGAGGAAATATGAGTATCCAGAAGGTGAAGAATCGCATCTACGTGGAGACAGAGC
>CAZZJX010000277.1:0-2442 GCA_964654845.1 uncultured Dehalococcoidales bacterium | reverse complement strand
TCCAGGATCTCAGCGCGGCCCCCGTAGTCAAAGGCAACGCTCAGCGTCATCTCGGTGTTGTCTTTCGTCAGTTCGATAGCGTGTTTGACCTTGCGCTGAAGCCTGTCCGATAGCCGATCCACGCGGCCGAGAAGGAGAAGCCTGACACCGTGCTCATGAAAGATGTTGGTCTCCTTGTCAATCTCCCTTCCTATGATTCTGAACAATCCTTTAACCTCGCTGGCTGGCCGGCTCCAATTTTCCGTGGAGAAGGCGAACAGGGTAATATAGTGTACTCCATTTTCTGCCAAGCACCGGATAACCTGGCGGATGTTCTCCGTTCCAGCGCGGTGCCCGGCGATTCTGGGCAGCCCTCGCTCCTCGGCCCACCTGCCGTTGCCATCCATAATGATGGCCACATGATTGGGGATGGATACGATCTTAGACTCGGACATGGAATCACCCAGAAAGGAAAGATGCAGACGAGATTTCCTTATTTCTCTATTGGCTAGACCTCTAGTAGTTCCGCCTCTTTGACCTTTGCTGTCTTATCTACCTCATCGATGAAGCTATCGGTAAGCTGCTGCACTTGCTCTTGAGCGCGTTTTAGTTCATCCTCGGAGATCTCTTTGTTTCGCTCCAGATCCCTGAGTTCCTCCAGGGCATTTCTCCTGATGTTGCGCACAGCTACCCTCCCATCTTCAGCCCTCTTATGAACTAATTTAACCAGTTCCTTTCGACGATCCTCAGAGAGCAGGGGAATGGTGATGCGGATAACAATCCCATCGTTTGCCGGATTGAGACCAAGCTCCGCTTTTTGGATGGCTTTATCAATGCTGGATATGGCACTTCTGTCCCACGGCTGGACCAGCAGCAGCCTTGCATCCGGCACCGAGATAGTAGCCATTTGTTTGAGCGGGGTGGGCACACCGTGGTAGTCCACCTTGATGTGGTCGATAATCGCCGGGCTAGCTCGCCCGGTGCGGACAGTAGCCAGCTCTTTCTTTAGTGCCTCGATGGTCTTACCCATCTTCGAGTTTGTCTCTTCAAGGGTCTCTTCGATCATTTCTCTAGCCCTCTAGGTAGAGACTATGCTGCCGATAGGCTCTCCCACCACCGCCCGCACAATGCTTTGGGGAGTATTTAGGTCGAAGACGATTATGGGGAGCTGATGTTCCATGCAAAGGGAAAGAGCGGTTGAGTCCATAACTTGAAGATGCAAATTCAGGACATCGAGGTAGCTGATTCTTTCGAACTTCTTGGCATTAGGGTTTTTTCGTGGGTCGGCATCATAAACGCCATCGACTCTGTGCTTTGCCATGAGCAACACTTCTGCGCCGATATCTATTGCCCTGAGCGCCGCTGCGGTATCTGTGGTCATATAGGGGTTTCCCGTGCCTCCAGCAAAAATAACAACCCGCCCCTTCTCTAGATGGCGGAGTGCACGGCGAGGAATATATGGTTCGGCAATAGCTTCAATAGTGAGAGCGCTTTGCGTTCTGGTGTTTATTCCGGACTTTTCCAAAGCGCTCTGAAGTGCTAGTGCATTAATCAGAGTACCCAGCATCCCGGCGTAATCCGCGGTGCTTCGATCCATGCCCGCAGCCTCCGCTGCTGCTCCTCTCCATATGTTCCCTCCGCCGACCACGATTGCCACCTCAACCCCTTCAGTTAGCAACTGCTTTATTTGTTCTACAACGCCGCAGAGAGTAGGCGGGTCGATGGTGACTCCACTATCTCCCATCATGGCCTCGCCGCTTAGCTTTAGTAGTATGCGTTTATGCTTAGGATTTGCCATCTGATCAATCCTTGCCCAACTCAAAACGGGCAAATCTTCTTACCTTGATGTTCTCCCCAACCCTGGCTACTGTGTCGGTAATGATGTCCTGGACAGTTCTCTCGGGGTCCCTAATGAAGGGTTGGGAGAGGAGGCAAACCTCGTCGGGATCAACCTCGTCGGGGTCAACCTCATCGGGGAGTTCTTTTTCACTAAAATCATCTCTGCTCAAAAAGACTGGGGCGGTGGCTGCCACCTGCATCGCCAGGTGGTGGGCTAATTCCCTGAACTCATCGGTATGCGCCACAAAATCGGTTTCACAATTTACCTCCACCAGGGCCCCAATTCGCCCCCCGGTATGAATATAGGTCTCTACCAGTCCCTGTCTTGTTTCCCGATGCGCCTTTTTCTCCGCCTTGGCCAGACCTTGCCGCTTGAGTATCTCTACGGCACCATCGATATCGCCCTTCGCTTCTTCAAGGGCCCTCTTGCAGTTCATAATTCCAGCACCGGTTTTTTCTCGTAGTTCTTTTATTGTTTGGGTAGTCATTATGTTATTCCTCAGCTTCAGGCGCAAAGCTCAGCGATTCTAAGCTCTCAGGCTCCTCCGCCCCCACCGTCTCCATCTCTGCAATCTCTTCTGCCTCTGCCAACTCGTAGGCACTTTTACCCTCTAGAGCGGCATC
>CAZZJX010000276.1:0-2466 GCA_964654845.1 uncultured Dehalococcoidales bacterium | reverse complement strand
CCGCACGTTATCGCCAGGGCCAGCTTGAGGGAACCAAAAGCGTCGGCGATATCCCCCACCATTATCGGGCCCAAGGCAGCCCCGGCAGTAGACACGCTCACAATGAAGGCCGTAGCCACGGCTATTTCGCTGGTCTTGATACCGGGAAGCTCATAGGGTATGGTCATGATAATGGGGAAATACACCTCCGAAAGGCCCCACAGCGTCCACAGAACAGCAAGCACGACAAAGGAGTGGGAGAAAAGTATGCCCAGGGTTAAGAAGGGCAAAAATAACCCGGGAAACCAGAGTAGAGGCTTCCGGCGGCCGATCTTTTGTGAGATGATACCACCGAGTAAGCAGCCAACCACGAACCCATAGTAGGTAAGTCCCATACAGTAGCTGGCCCTCTCCAGCGAGAGAAAGCCTTCTGACAGGGCAAACCTTGGCCACATTGTTTCCATGGCTCCAAAGCAAAGCATATCGCCGGTTACTCCGATGCCCAGCAACCACAGGGCTTTATACTTCAAAACAGTCTTAATAGGAGACGACTCACTGGCCTCAACTGCAGTATCTGAGACGGGGGACGGGTTCTCGCGCCCCAGGATCATCCAGCCGATGAAAGTAAGTGCCGAAATAGCGCCAAACAGATAAATGGCGTTCCTCCATCCGTTGAGCGCCTCTATGAGGTCGCCGGTAACGAATATGACGGTAGCTCCCGCTGCTCCCATGCCTAGGGTTAGCACAGTGTTCACCATGGTGATCTTGTTTGTGGGGAACCACTGCCGGATGAGTTGCGGTCGGGCGGGAATGCGGGCCAGAGTGATAGCTAGAAAGGCAACGCGGGCCACGAGGAGAACCCAGTAGTTAGGAGCCCAGCCCTGGAGGAAGAGCAGGGGCACACCGACAAGGGTGGACAAAGCAACTAGTTTCTTGGGACGGTAGCGGGCCAACAATGATGCAAAGGGTATCGCGAGTAAGGCGGGTACCATCCAGTTGGACGAGCCCAGCCATCCCGCCTGGCTGAGGCTCATCCCCAGTTCATCGCTCATCGGGGGTAAGAAGACGCCCAGGGAAAACATGATGGCGTGCACCATGGAATCGACACCCAGAAACGCCCCTATTACTACCCACCCGTAGTTCCGCTTCCTTCCTGCGGGGCCTTCCATGGTGTTAGCGTTCAGGTGAGAATCAGCAGCTATCTTTTTAACCTCGTCTGGCCAGATTATGGGGGGTTGGGGGAAGGTAAGGACGCTTTATCCGTGACCTCCCATATTAACTATTGCGACTAAGATACAGCCCCTGCACCCAGGCTGTCAAGGCGGGAGTGAAGCCCAATATATCTGGAAAGTCTGAATTCGTTCAGATAGATTAGTGACATGTTCTTGCCGTTGCGCGGCTTGTGCCGCAGGGAGTGAGGGAATACTCCCTCCCTCGAAGAGTCTTCGACCTGGTGGGAGAGAGTAAGGGCCTGTACCCTACGGCGGGAGTCTGGGGCGTAGCCACTTCACCTGTTATTGCGGGGCTTGTCCTGAACGAAGTGAAGTAGTAGGGTGGGTGGAATGAAATGGAACCCACCTTGCCAAACGAGATGTACATGGTGGGTTTCGCCCTTCCGCTGAAGGGCTGCACCCACCCTACTGTTCTGCTGGTTTTTGTACGATCTCGTGCCTGTTTCCACACAATTTGACAGACAGCCTATATTAGCTTGACAACTGTAAAGGGTGTCTCTACCATTGCCTCAAGAGTGGAAAGACCTCATGCCGACCACAGGCTAATTGATATTTCTGATCTTTTTAAAGCATATGATTCAAATCGAGTATCACTTCCAGAAGCGTATAATGACGAGGACGAAAATCGACCGCCGAGGAGTGCGCCATGTTTGACAAGCGCAGGTTGGAGCAAATCAATAAGCGCGATATGGAATTGGAGAGGAAGGCGTCGCAGTCGGAGGAAAGACAAAACCGCTTCGCCACCACCTCTGGAATACCTATAAAGAGGGTTTATACGCCGGCAGACATCGCCGGGATGGACTACTTAGCGAACGTGGGCTTTCCCGGCGAATATCCCTTCGTTCGCGGTATTCATCCTACGGGGCATAGAGGGCGGCTGTGGACCATGCGCATGTTCGCTGGTTTCGGCACCGCCGAGGAGACCAATAAACGCTTCAAGTATCTCCTCGAACATGGCGAAACGGGCTTGAGCGTCGCCTTTGATATGCCTACTCTTATGGGTTACGACACCGATGCCCCTGAGGCAGGAGGGGAGTTTGGCAAGTGCGGTGTGGCAATCACCTCCCTTGCCGATATGGAGGTGCTTTTCGATGGCATACCCATAGACCGGGTGACCACATCGATGACCATCAATAGCCCGGCGGCGGTGATCTGGGCCATGTACATCGTTGCCGCTGAGAAGCGTGGCATCCCTATGGAGAGCCTGGGGGGGACAATTCAGAATGATATCCTTAAGGAATACATTGCCCAGAAC
>CAZZJX010000275.1:0-2476 GCA_964654845.1 uncultured Dehalococcoidales bacterium | reverse complement strand
GCTTCGACGATACGTCCTTCAACCAAGCCAATGCCTCTGACAGAGAGGATGAATAGACCGGTAAATGGCAGCCCGATTATCAAAACCATCAGACCGGCAGACAGAGATATACCCGTTGTTACCCAGGTGAAATAAAGAACACCTGTAGCCAGGGAGAAGAGAAGGTAAAGGAATGACCCCCAGGCTAGTGGGTCTGCAAACACACCGAAGAAGCGGTTCAGGAATGACCGTTCGTCTTTCACTTTACGCGATTTTTCGGGTTCGTTTCGATAGCTGGGTTGAGCCAGGGCAGGCGTGATACGGTGTTCGATTTCCCGGTAGGCTATGGCAACCTCTTCAGGCATACCGTATCTTTCTATAATCTGAGATAGGGTATCCGCTTCGGAAATAGCAGCATCATTTGACGTGACACTGTTAAGAGCCGTCCTCAAGTACTCCTCAGCATCGGAGAGTGCGTCCTGTATTGTTGCGCGGTCACAACCGGAAAGTTCTTTTTTCAGCTGAGACAAGTAGTCATCAATACTCTGAATCATTGTTCTCCTCCATGCATGACATTATCAACCAGTGCCTTTGTCTGATCCCAGATTTCACGCCACCTTTCCAGGGTTTCCCGACCGGTTTCTGTAATTCTGTAATAGCGTCGTGGCGGACCGGACACGGATGGTTCTACTTCACTTTGCAGCATCCCGCTGCTTTCAAGCGACCTCAGTACCGGGTACAATGCTCCTTGTTTCATAATGGGGATGTCTTTAACATTCGCTTCTATAAGCTTGGCAATCTGGTAACCGTACATTGGTTTGGACGTTTGTCCCAGAACACCCAGGAGAACAAGCGCCGTAGTGCCGGCATTCAATTCCTTCTGGAATTTCTTAGTCTCTTCGTTTGTGCCGGTCAAGGCTAATGACTCCTCTACACGCAACAATTAGTGATATTACTCTATTGAAGTTATGACAACTATGAAATGAATACGCTTGTTAACTTAATACTATTATCAGCTTAATAATAGTATCCGTGGGGCAGATTGTCAAAGTTGTTTAGAACGAACCAGGGATGATGAGAATGATATAGAGATATATTGCGCGATTTACTTACAGCTATCTATGCGATATGATGGCAAATCCTGGCATAATGGGTTTCTAGGCTTTACTATAACTCGAATGTTAAGAGGCAGCCATAACAAATGGGGGAGCATAGTGCTCCCCCATTTGGTCCTATGAACGGTCCCACCACTTATTTATGGGAATATCTATTCCCAACTGTGCATTGACACATGATACCCTTTACCCCATCTGTCCTGGATTGAAGTAACAAAACGCTACAATGTACAGGGGAAGATGGAGTATCAGCCTGAGAGCTTATTCTCTATGAAATCCCGGATATATGCATTAACCATGTCTGGCTTCTCGTGAACAACCCAGTGTGAGCCGTCGGGTATACGTTTCACTGTCAATTCCGGTACGAACTCGTCAAGACCTTCGAGGTTACCAGTGAGTAGAGCCTGGTCCTGCTCACCCCAGATCACCAGAGTCGGTACCGCCACTGTTTGAACTGCGGTATCCGTGCCAAAATTACCGTTTGCCTGAGCACCCTGGTCTGAGGGCGGGCCGACCTGGGCTGCCCGATAGTAGTTCAGCCCACCAGTGAGTGCACCAGGCTGTGACCATGCCTCCAGGTATGCATTGCGGTCTTCCGCAGTGAAGTAGCCTTCTTTGAGGCCCCTGCCAAGTATACTGTCGACGAGAGACGCATAGTTATTTGCCGAAAGTGTCTGTTCGGCTTGAGAACCGCGGAACATTAGCATGTACTGGCTGGATCGCTGCTGAGCCGGATTCTCATGCAACTCTCGATTGAATACTCCAGGATGTGGTGCATTGATGATAATCAGTTTCTCAAGATAATCAGGATGGCGTAAGGCGAATGCCCATGCAACTGCACCGCCCCAGTCGTGACCAATGAGGATGAACCTCTTGTGACCGAGGTGCTCTGCCAGCAATCGAAGATCTTCAATGAGATACTCTACCCGATATTGCTCTACGTCAGCCGGTTTTGACGATAGGTTGTAGCCACGCATGTCAGGCGCCACGACCTGATATTCATCCTCAAACTCAGCGAGCTGGTCCTTCCACTCATACCAGAACTCGGGAAAACCGTGGGCGAACATTAGCAGTTTGCCCTTGCCTGCAGTTACATAATGCAGACGAATATCATTGATATCAGCGTAATCATGCTTGAGCATAGGTACCTCCCAATTCAGCTATTAGACATCGGCCATTGCAGGCTATTTGTGTGTGAAGTTTATGGTGCCTCCCTAGCAGAGTGCTGAAAAACCCTTTCGACCAACCCCCGTGTGGCCCATCTAAGCCGCCTCCCCCTTCCTGGCCAGGAAGTAGCCTTCTGCGGAAGGGGGAAAAGATTGTATCTGGGGGACACCCCCAGAATCTGGTTTCGGATTCTGCTAACGTCATTCTGTAAGAAT
>CAZZJX010000274.1:0-2478 GCA_964654845.1 uncultured Dehalococcoidales bacterium | reverse complement strand
GACAAATGCCTTGTGCAGGACCTCTGCAATCGCCAGGTCGCGGTCCCCAGTCATGCCCGAGAAGTCCGCTGCGGCTGAGAATGCAATGGGCATGCCCATCGCAGCCAGGTTCTCGGCCAGGCTGAACTCCGATTCGAATTCGAATGTCGGCATGGTCAGAGCGACCTCCCTGTACTCCACATCCTGCACCATGCCGCTTACGCCGGCAGCATCCAGCGAGTCCTCAAACTCCTCAAACCGATCCGTCTCGGGAAGGAAGATGACCATCGACAGTTCGTCGCCATCGTACGGCAGTTCCACCACCTGATACCCGTCTCCCTCTGCATAGCCCAAGGACTCAGTCTGCATCATCATCGGCACAGTTACCTCAGTACCGTCAAGCAGATGGAAAGTGCCATCACCGGTCAATTCCTCGTTGAAAGGATTGAGCCACGCTGCATTGAAGTAGATTGCGTTGGTGAGGACGAGCCGTGTCAGGGCATCGATGACACCTTGTGGAATCAGGTCCTTTATCCTGCCTTCCGTCTGGTCGCTGACCCAGTCGTTGATGGTGATACGGGACTCCTCCGGGGAGTTTATAAAATCGAGTAGCCTCAGCCCCGCCCCGTAGTTCTCCGCCAGGACATCGAGAAATTCAGCAAGGAATTCATAGTCCTTTTGTCCCCAAATCGCATTGACGATGTTCAGCCGGAACCCCTTTTCGTCTTTCCCCGCAGCACCCTCGCCGCGATTGGCGAGTTCCAGGTCCAGGCCGTTGAATGCGGGGTGTAACCGACCTTGGGGCAATATGAATTGGAGGGTATTTGCCATCTGCTGCTCGGTTTCACCGCGAGCGCCGGCGTAGGTCATGGCCAGCGCGAGGGAGATGCTGTAAGGAGAGTAGAACAGGTTTCCCTCCTGGTCGCTGAGGGCTTGATAGAGATCGAAAGCAAACGCACTGTTTCCGTCAACCAGAGCCGCAAGGTCCGAGGTGCTGATATCGGGCGAAGTCTCCCGGTGCTTATCCGATAGTGCCATACCTATCTGCGTCCCTTCCGCACAACAACCCGCCATGCTCAGCAGTAGTATCACTACCAACAAACTCAAGAATATCCTTTTCATGGCAGCTACCTCCTATTAGTAGGATTGGTGGAAGTCACATGTGCCCTACTCTATATGTAAAGACGTATCCAGGCCCCAAAAAGTTCCCTTCTGTGCTGTATTTAGCCTCGCTTCCTAATAGCGTTTTCCCAGTGTGTGCAGATGCTGATTCACGCTATTATGGCGGTACTACTACCACGACCATTTCCCTCAGAGATAGTCTAACTATCTTCCTTCTTTTCCTCGGGACATCTTATACCAATCTTACCTCTTTCTCCATTGAACGGTTCACTTCGACTTCGCTCTTGAACTATACCCTTGAGCTCTTCACTTGAGATTCCCCCTGAATTGTACTGTTCTTGTATGGTTGCCTTGCATGACAGCCAAAGAGCGATCAGATCTTGACCACTGGACTTCCTTGCATAGTGCTGACTATAATGCCAGAGAGCTTCGCCTGCTCAATAGGAGGTAGCAATGGATAGGTCAGTTGTACTATCTGTGGGTGATGGTCTTAGCTTAGGCTTATTCAAAGGCCATATTGTCTACGCGGGTATGCCGTCTGACGGCGTTTATTCCATCGTGCAGAGAAAACAGTCGTTTCCCTACATGGGATTTGCATGGAATCTCTTTTACCCATCGGGGAAGAGTGAACTAACAATAGACAGTGTCCGTATCTACGTGGAGAACGCCACGCCCGATGAAATTAGATTGCGGATACGATAAGGCAGAGACTACTGAATATGTAAGCCCAAAGCAAACTAGACTTTCGGTGGCCTCTCATAAGAACCTCAGGCTGAAAGGGAGAACGAGCGGATGGTTATTGTGATTCTTGCAGCAACTCTAGCCATACTAATAGCACTAGGGGTACTCGTCGCGTTGATCGCTTGGAAGAAGAGAAAGGAAGGAGTATTCGTAGAACCGAATTATCGTGCCTTCTTTGTAATGGGAATTGCCTGGGTTCCCGTGGGTATCGTCTCCATGATTGTCTTCTTTGCATTAGACATGCCATTCATTATTGGTATGCCACTTCTTGCCATGGGGATAATATACCTTACAATTGGCTTGGCCAATCGAGATAAATGGAAGAAAAACAGGTAGTGTCTGAGGAATCGCGTGGTGGGCCATCCTGGACTCGAACCAGGGACCTCAGTCTTATCAGGACTGCGCTCTAACCTGCTGAGCTAATGGCCCGTTTTTCGTACGGCTGCCGCTTTGGGATTGAGCGTAGCTGTTGGTCTGAATAGGGGCCGGAAGAGGCATTCTGCCGCACCAAACTGCGTGTCCCTACAGTGACAGCGAGGGGGATTATATCACTCAAAAAAAACCTTAACCCCTGGATAGTGGAAGGAAGTTGTAAGCATTAACAACAGTGGCATGTACCACTGACCGACCTAGGAG
>CAZZJX010000273.1:941-2515 GCA_964654845.1 uncultured Dehalococcoidales bacterium | reverse complement strand
ACTTAGTAGTGGGTGTTAATTGTGCCATTGGAGAAGAGGAACTGGAGGTTATACCACCCACGATGGTGGCCCATCCCTATGACCCGGTGAGAAGGGAACAAGCGGAGGAAAAACAGATCGCCAATCTCAAAGAGGTGAAGAGAACGAGGGATAACCGGGAAGTTGCCCGGCTGCTGAAGGAGTTGGAGGAGAAAGCAAACAAGGAAGATGAGAACCTCATCCCTCACTTCGTAGAATGCCATAAGGCCTATGTCACCGAGCAGGAGATGTGTGACGTGCTGAGGGGGGTATTTGGCGAATTTGAGTCGCAGTCACTTTAAGCCTGGGCGGTTGCCACCGGGGCCAGGACATACTTTTAAATGCATCGAATGTCTGTTTTCTTGGCATAGTCAGCTAAATAAGAATATGGTGTATTCATAACAAAAAGGAGGCGAAAATGACAGTAAAGGGTCCTTTAACCGGGGTGAGGATTTTAGACCTGTCACAGGCTCATGCTGGGCCTTATGGGGGACAGATTCTGGGGGATATGGGGGCGGAGGTGATCAAGATTGAGAGCCCTGTGGGTGACATGCTACGGTTCCCTGGCGTTCCAGACGGAGGTTACTATATTAAGGCTCTTGCTAGGAATAAGAAGGGCATAGTGCTTGACCTACGGACAAAAACCGGCAAAGAGGCTTTCTACGATCTTGTTAAGATATCGGATGTGGTCTACGACAACTTCAGGGTTGGCGCTATGAAGAGGCTGGGCGCTGACTATGAGACTCTGAAGGGGATCAATCCCAGGATCATCTCGGCATCTATTACCGGCTACGGAGCCAGTGGTCCCTACGCGGAATACCCCTCTTTTGATGACATTGCTCAGGCGATGTCTGGTATGAGCAGCCTTTGTGGTGAGCCTGATGGTGGGCCAATGAGGTCAGGGGCGGCGGTCGCTGATGTCTGCGCTGGCACCTTCAGCAGCTATGGCATAGTTATTGCCCTCTATAAGAGAGAGAAGACGGGAGAGGGGAGCAGGGTGGAGGTTAACCTTCTCGACACCTGCATGGCACTTCTGGATAACATGTTTCAATTCTATTTCGCCTATGGAAGCGTGCCGCCAGCACAAGGCACGAAGCATCCACTTACTCCCCTTCTGGGATACTTCAAATGTAGGGATGGATACATCGGTATAGGTCCGTCCTGGCCGAGGATATGCCGGGTGATAAATAAGGAATGGATGATCGACGACCCTCGGTTCAAGACGCAAGGCGATAGGATGATGAACAAGAAGGAAATGGAGCAAGAGATAGAGGAAGCTTTGCTAGAAGCCGATGTTGAGACTTGGCTGGAACTGATGCGAGTAGAGGATATGCCTGTCGGCCCGGTAAACACTTTGGATAAGGTGGTAGAAGACCCTCAGGTTATTCATAATAAGGCGGTGATCGAAATGGAGCATCCCGTATATGGTAAGATGAGGGCCGTCGATTGCCCGATAAAGATGCCCGGTTCAATATCAGGCGAATATACGCCGCCACCGATATTGGGAGAGCATACCGAGGAAGTGCTGAAATGCCTTCTGGGCATGACTGATGAAG
>CAZZJX010000273.1:0-931 GCA_964654845.1 uncultured Dehalococcoidales bacterium | reverse complement strand
GTGATTAAAGGGATTCTCGGCTATTCAGACGAGAAGATAGCGGCGCTTAAGAAGGAGGAAGAGGAAAACGCCGAGGAGACGAAGAAACACGCGCGTAAAATGCAGGCTTAGACTGAAACTGCGGTTATTAGTTTGAGTAGGTGGGAAATCGATGCGCCGCAGAATGGTCTAAATTTCGATAGGCTCGAAGAAAGGAAGGAGTGATGGCTGAGGAGAAAAAGATAAGGGTTTTAATGGCAAAGCCCGGCCTCGATGGTCATGACCGGGGGGCTAGGGTATTGACCTTGGGGTTAAGAGATGAGGGGATGGAGGTCATCTATACTGGGCTAAGACAAAGCCCTGAAATGATAGTGCAGGCGGCGGTTCAGGAGGATGTCGATGTGGTGGGACTGAGCTGCCTCTCCGGGGCGCATAAACACCTCTTCCCGTCGGTGGTGGAGCAGCTAAAGTCAAAGGGAGCGGAAGATATAATGGTAGTTGGGGGAGGCATTATCCCCAAAGAGGATATCCCCTTCCTCAAAGAGAATGGTGTTGACGCCATTTTCGGTCCAGGGACATCGGTTAAAGAGATCGCTGGCTATATCAAGGAGAATGTGAAGAGGAAATAATGGAATTTGTAGACGGATTGCTTGCGGGGAACGAACAGTCCCTCGCGCGGTTAATCACCTTAGTGGAAAGGGAGGCATTTGAGGTACCGGAGATAATGAGCCGTATCTATCCCAGCTTGGGGAAGGCTCATTCCGTGGGCTTCACCGGGCCTCCAGGAGGGGGCAAGAGCTCATTGGTGGACCGCTTGACAGCGGTAATGAGGGGCAAGGGTTTTTCAGTGGGGATCATTGCTTGTGACCCATCGAGCCCCTTTTCGGGAGGTGCTGTGCTGGGCGATCGTATCAGGATGCAGCAGCACTATCTGGATAAGGGAGTCTTTATC
>CAZZJX010000272.1:0-2517 GCA_964654845.1 uncultured Dehalococcoidales bacterium | reverse complement strand
CGCCAACTCTCTTACTGGCGCCATCAAATCATATTCCTTCATTAAGCGGGCGATAGTGGTACTCTCGCCACCGGGTATTATTAGCCCATCCAGGCCCCTAAGCTCTTGAGGCAAACGAATGGGAACAGCCTCCACCTTAAGGTGGTTTAAGAGGGCGATGTGTTCCACAAAGGCACCCTGCAGGGCCAGGACGCCGATCTTTTTCATGCTACCACCCTCTGGGAGCGAGAAGCTCATCTGTGGGAATGGTCTTGATGTCTAGACCAGGCATGGCGGCACCAAGGCCCTTGGAGACCTCAGCGATGACCTCCGGGTCGCGATAATGGGTGGTAGTTTTAACGATAGCTCTAGCTATTGCCTCTGGGTCGCTGGACTTAAAGATCCCCGAACCCACAAAGACCCCTTCAGCTCCAAGTTGCATCATCAGTGCTGCGTCCGCCGGGGTTGCAACCCCACCGGCGGCAAAGTTTACCACAGGCAATCTCCCTGTCTTGTGTATATCCATCACCAATTCCAGAGGAGCGCCCAGCTCTTTAGCCTCGGCAACTAGCTCATCGGTGGTCATGCTTCCTATCTTACGGATCTCGTCCATGACCGCCCTCATGTGCCGCACCGCTTCTACGATATTCCCCGTGCCTGCCTCTCCTTTGGTCCTTATCATCGCTGCTCCCTCACCGATCCTCCGTAGTGCCTCGCCCAGATCGCGACAACCACAGACGAATGGAGCTTTAAAGTCGTGCTTCCAAATATGATGGGTTTCATCGGCGGGAGTGAGCACCTCGGACTCATCTATAAAGTCCACCCCGAGGGCCTCCAGGACTTGAGCTTCCACGAAGTGCCCGATGCGGCATTTGGCCATAACCGGGATTGAGACCGTCTCCATGATTGCTAAGATCACATTGGGGTCTGCCATACGGGCGACCCCTCCAGCAGCCCTTATATCCGCAGGTACTCGCTCTAAAGCCATCACTGCGCAGGCCCCGGCCTCCTCAGCTATCTTTGCATGCTCGGGAGTGACCACATCCATGATGACGCCACCCTTGAGCATCTGGGCGAGCCCTGTTTTTACCGTCCAGGTTCCTTTATCCATCCCAATCCTCCGAATACAAATTCACATAAATATTATAGAAATATTCTACTATCGTAGGTAGTAGAATGCAAGTTTTGCGCTTGTCCAATGCAGTAGTGCCACACACCGCCTCTTGCCCATGGTGTGTGCTATTTGTTGCGGGTGAGACGACGCCCTTTATGATTCTGAGCGAAGTGAGGAATCTCAATCAGGTTGTTCGCTCTGTTTCTGGGAATGTTGCTTAGTTTGTCGTGACGCCTCGCAATAACTCGGAGATACGGCAGTTTTGGGTTCGTGCCCGATTGGCCTGGGATGTGTATTTGGGGAGCACCCCGAGACCACTGCCAGATGGGAACCTCCTGTACTTCCTTACCCAGCAGGGGAGTGCGGATTTCTTGCATGTGGCGGCTTAGGTGACGAATAGGCGCGTCATTTCTGACTGACAACCAAGTTCTTTAAGGTGCCGATCTTCTCTATTTTGACTTCGACTACATCACCCGCATTCATGGGGCCTATTCCTGATGGGGTACCTGTGGCTATGACATCACCCGGCAGAAGCGTCATCACCTGTGAGACGAAGTTAATCAGCTTTGACACTTTAAAGATGAGGTCGCTGGTGCAAGCGGACTGGCGTAGGTCTCCATTGAGGTATGTCTCTAGTTTCAGGTCATCCGGGTCAACATCGGTCTCGACCCATGGGCCTATCGGCGCGAAAGTGTCGTAGCCCTTAGCCCTTGTCCATTGTCCATCTTCTCTCTGGGCAAAGCGTTCAGAGACGTCGTTAAAACAAGTGTACCCCAAGATGTATTCCTTTGCCTTCTCCTCAGGCACATCTTTTGCCTTCTTGCCGATGACCACTCCCAGCTCCCCTTCATAGTCCACACGCTTGGAATCACGAGGGAGGATAATCTTAGCATCGGGACCGATGACCGCGGTGGGTGGTTTCAGGAAGATAAGCGGCATGCTAGGGGTGGGCAGTTTGGTCTCCTCAGCATGGCTGTGGTAATTCAGCCCCAGGCAGACTACTTTGGAGGGCGAGCAGGGGGCAAGTAATCCCACCTCGTGCAGCCTGTGGACACTTCCATCAAGAATAATGGAGCTGCTAGGGCCCTTAAAGCGAGTGAAGGGACTGCCGCGAAGGCCACGTACAGTATTCTCGTCTACCGCTCCATATTTCACCCTATTATGGATAGTAAAGCGTACAATGCGCAATTATATATCCTCCGTTCATTGCATGGCCGGCTCGCTGGACGATACGGTTACGACTGCAGAATTATACTCGACCTCACGAAGTCTATCTCGCGCAGCCTCTCTTGGAATAATCCTTTTTCTCCAAACATGGTCTCCAGTTCTACCTGGTCGCCCTTCAGCCTTAGATCTGCGATACTCTCCCGGGGTGGCTCATCGCTCTCTTCGGCTTGATACACCTTCCGGAGACACATCTTTCT
>CAZZJX010000271.1:0-2517 GCA_964654845.1 uncultured Dehalococcoidales bacterium | reverse complement strand
GGTATTTTCAGCCTTTATACGTCCCGCCCCAGCGACTTACCCAACCGGACTCTAGGAATAAACGGAGCCAGACCACTCCACCACGTCTTGCAGGTGGGCCCGCAGCACATCAAAGCCAAAGTACTTCTTACCCACCGTGATATTGTGCTCAGTGATACTTCCAAACTTCTCATGGCTGGTAAGGATTGCCATTATCTCGAGGGCTGTACACGTCAGCACTTCGGGGGCAAGCTCAGCAAGCCCCGCGGAACCCCCCTTTAAGATCGGTTTTTGTCCTAGAGACACCACCTCGACCCCCTTTGGGGCAATGTCCTCTTTAAAAACTGGATACTCAAAAATGGCCACGGGCAACTGGGCGGCGAATGCCTCAATAAGCTGGTTGCCAAATCCTTCCCATCGCGTTGGATAGAGGACGAAGTCGGCTATGGCGTAGAAATCAGGGTACAGGGCGTAGAGCCCCTCCTCTTCCATGCGATATGGCCGAACATCATCCCCCGCGTATCTCCAGTCAATCTTCAGACTATCGAAGAGCTTGAACAGTCTGTCTCGGTATTCTGCGAATGCTCGCTCCGGCCGGCCTGCGATAACTAGCACCACCCGACTTTTCTCTGAGAAAAACCCGCCGTGGTAAAGCTTCTTCCCGATCATGTGGTGGCGCAGGCTTTGCAGAACGGCGGTGAGGCTCCCTGCAAGTTCTGTCTGCTTGTTGGGGACAATGCGTGCCCCCGCAAAGAGAACCACGTCATGCGCTTCAATACCATACTTTGCCCGAAGGCGCGACCGGATTCTTGCTCGCTCCCTGCCCCCGAGCCTCTGGTCGAAATCCATTGTGTCGTAGATTACTTCGGCATCAACACCTCGCTCTCTAAGGGCGGTCCTGCTGCGTGTGTTGATGGTCCAGTGTCTTAGGTTGGGCATTGTGGGGGGATAGTACTCCTCGATGATCGACCTGGCGAAGTTGCACGTGGGGGTGAACTTGTAGGCCCCTTCGCTTTGAATATCGTGATGGATTGCAGCACAAGGCAGTTGCTTCTCACGAAGAAGGTCGGCCAGACCCACTGTAGCCGCCGGGTGGACTGGAAGGGATAGAACATTATGCACGAAAAGCACATTGGGGTTGAAATCCCCGACTACCTTGCCTAGCTGTCGCTGCAAATCCAGGCGAGCGACGTCAAAGGAGCTTCTGAGTTCCCCCTCGCTGGCGAAGTCCACCATTGACGGCCCGAACAGGTTCCGCACCATCCCAGTCACTCCCTCGCGGTCGAACTCCAGTGCAGGTACAGCGAAGTCGGCCCATTCATATGCCGAACAGACCGCTACCTTATGGCCCATAGCTTCGAGAAGCTTTTGACGTTTCGCTATCTCCAGGGAAACGCCGTCAGTACCTGCCGAGTCGAGCGGGTCGACATTTGCCAGCTGCTGTTGCAGGCCACTACGCGGAGCGGAGCGAAAATGGACAATAAGCACACGCATCAGCCTGGCTCCCTGCTATGTGTTTCTCCTACCATCTGCACTGGTATGAACCTTCTGGACCGCTGGCTGTGAGCAACGCTTGTTTCCCCTTCATGAAGTATTTGCCAAAAGTCAGCATCTCCGAACTGCAGCTCAGGACGATAAAAGTCTCTACTGCCGCAAAAGTCCAAGACGTTTCAACAGCATTCTCTTCTGGACCGAGTGTATGGCCGCACCGGTATCCAGGCATATTCTATCACTTTCCATACCGATTGAGAAAATGTTCGATGAAATCTAGACCGCCGATATACAAAGCTAACTTGAGGAATCTATTACCAATTCGGCGGATGTCAATAGCCAGTGTTATTTTGCAAACAATTTTTGCGAACCACGCCAGTCGGTTTACAATGACCTCATAGATTCGCAACATCATCGCAAAGGCGGGGGTACATGGCAATAAATCGTTTTTTGAAAGATGCGTTCTTACACAATTGAGGTTATCTGACCTTGAGGATATCCCCCGCCGACCTCACCCCAACCTCATAGAAACAGTCCTTTGTCAGGGCTGTACGGCTATACTGGCAGGCCGCTCAGAACTCTCACCTGTAACCCCTGTTTTACAGTTAAGCAGCATCCGTTCGCCTAAGTTAAACAAATTTAAGGCTGGCTCTGTCAAGTGGAGGGCGGGATGAATAAAATTTCAGCGATTCTAGACGCGATGTGGCCGCCGGATGGGGCAATCGATGAGCAGGCAAGGGTTCTTTCTATCGTATATGGTGGTGGAGCTGAGGGGACTCGAACCCCTGACCTCCTCCGTGCAAAGGAGGCGCTCTCCCATCTGAGCTACAGCCCCGCAAATGGGCGATAGAGGACTTGAACCTCTGGCCTTCTGCGTGTAAAGCAGACGCTCTAGCCAACTGAGCTAATCGCCCGTGGCACGCTTGGCGGGGCTCGAACCCGCGACCTCAGCCTCCGCAGGGCTGCGCTCTATCCATCTGAGCTACAAGCGCTGGTGCCGAAGGGGAGATTTGAACTCCCACGCCCTTATGGACACTACGCCCTGAA
>CAZZJX010000270.1:2008-2526 GCA_964654845.1 uncultured Dehalococcoidales bacterium | reverse complement strand
TCCGCGGGCTACGCCGAGGGCTCGGCATCGGCCGCCAGCACTGACTTCAACGCTGTGATGGCAACTTCAAGCTGACTGTCGTCTGGCTTGCGTGTGGTCATCCGCTGAAGGACAAGGCCGGGGATGATGGCAAGGTGCACCAGCCTGTTCTTGATATGATCGGCACTGAGTTTCATCATCTCGTAGCTGAACGCGCCAATTATTGGAAGGATAGCCAGACGCTCGAGGAAGCGCAGCCACATCGCCGGTCGCCCGAGAAAGGCATGAGCGATTACGGCGATGACCAGCACCATGTTGCTGAGGATGTCGCCATTTGCCTGGGTAAAGCCTTTGGCGAAGCTTTGGGGGAAAAGCGCGGTATCGTACGGATGGCTGACGCGTCAGTACCAATGGATGACGCTATGGCAATGGTTGCCATTGACATCAGCGGTAGGGGATATACGGTATTGGATCTATCCTTTGCCGGTAATGATATGTTTGGCTTTTCTACCGACCTTATCCGCCACTTTATCGAATCA
>CAZZJX010000270.1:0-1998 GCA_964654845.1 uncultured Dehalococcoidales bacterium | reverse complement strand
TATGGGAGGTTCCGTACCCTCGGACGCTGTCTACCTCTAGCTCTTCCCCCGCTTCAAAGGCGTTGATTGTGGTGTGCTCCGCCCCGTGGTAGGCGAATACACGGCGAATATCGGGCATCAGCGACACCAAATTGAGGTAGATGATGAAGACGACGAGGCGAATAATGCCATCGGTGATGTTGCTTACCGTAGCGGTAATATACGGGTCGATAAAGTGGACGATCAGCAGCGGCAACGCCACGAATAATCCTACCGCCAGGGCAAAGCCCAAAGCCATGGTGCCCCAGAGTATTGCCGGGTTGAGCTTCTGGTCTTCCTCCTCTATCGCCACCGAGGCAGAGTATGAGAGGGAGCGTATCCCCAGGATAACCGTCTCCAGAAGGACTATGGGCCCGCGCAGCAATGGGATCTCTCGAATCCGCCCGGTAGCCCATTTCGCCACGGGCTCGTTCCGCACCACTATCTCGCCGTCGCGGCGGCGAACGGCGACCGCCGCGCTGTTGCGGCCGCGCATCATCACCCCCTCAATTACCGCCTGCCCCCCGTAGTGGATTCTCTTGCTCAATCTCTCACCTAAACGAGAGGGGCGAGACTCCCTCGCCCCTGCTATCTTCTGCCCTTTGCCCCAGGTATTACTCCATCTTGTAGCGTCTCTTGAAGCGCTCCACTCTTCCTGCAGTGTCGACAATGCGACGTTCGCCGGTAAAGAACGGGTGGCACTTGCTGCAAAGCTCAACCTTCAAAGCCTTTTTTGTAGAGCCGAGGGTGAAGGTGTTGCCGCAGGAGCAGGTCACCGTTGCATCTTCATAATACTCGGGATGGATGTTATCTTTCATTCAATTCATCTCCCTTTAGCTGCTATAGACGCTTGCCTTCTTTCTTTCTTTGGTTGCATGCTCGAACTTGACCTTGCCGTCGATGAGGGCGAAGAGGGTATGGTCCCGCCCCATGCCCACATTGCTGCCCGGGCGAATCCTGGTGCCTCTCTGGCGAATGATGATATTGCCCGCGCGTACCTGTTCACCGCCGAAGCGCTTCACCCCAAGCCGTTTCGACTGGCTGTCTCGCCCCAGCTTCGTACTGCCGCCACCCTTTTTGTGCGCCATTTTTTATCCTCTTCCTCTGTAAACAATTATATATTGCTAGGAACTGAGCAGATTACCCTAGTTGCCCACTGTACGCCAGTCTTAAGGGCGCCATATACATAATTGCGCTCAAGGCTAGTCCCAGCAGTACTAAACATCCTATAACCGCTGCCGCAGTTACCCTCCCTTTTTTCATGCCTGCCGCCTGGATCTGGGACCTTTCGATGATCCCGCCATAGACCGAAAATATCGAAAAAGCGGCTGCTATAGACCAGAGGGCTATTGAAATGGTGTCCAACGGCGACCACCAGAAATGACACATAAATGTCACCACTGCGATGACGCTGGATACATACACCGCCACGTCCCACAATCCGAAACCCTGCGTTTTATTCTCTTCCATTCTTATTCCTCCCTTAGCATACTATCTCTTTTATGGCCAGTCTGGTATGGATCTGGCGGTGTCCTTTCTTCCTGCGGAAGCGCACCTTCGGCTTGTATTTGAAGACGATGATTTTTTTCTGTTTATCCTCGCCGAGGACCTCAGCGACGACCTTGGCTCCCTCAACCGTGGGCTCGCCTACCCTTATCCCATCATCACCAGCAACAAGCAATACCTGGTCAAGCTCGATTATGCTTCCTTCCTCTGCTGAAAGGCGCTCCACCTTCACGGTGTCCCCCGCGGAGACCTTATACTGCTTTCCTCCGGTTCGAACAATGGCGTAAATCGTGTTACCTCCGTTGTTGCCTTCTTGGCGTTCAAGTCTAGATTTTAGCAGCCTGCCTCAATCCTGTCAATGGTAGGTGCGCCTTAGGCGACAAACCATTCCTGGAGCCCTTCAGCGGAAGGGCTCCAGGCTACCCATTATGTCCCCTTACCCTGGGAGGGTAAGCGCCTGTCCTGTCCTTCTGC
>CAZZJX010000269.1:1598-2539 GCA_964654845.1 uncultured Dehalococcoidales bacterium | reverse complement strand
AAGAATCTCGATAGTGGGGGAGGGAATAAGCATCGCCAGTCTTCATTTACTCAACATGATTGCTTCGTCGCTGATGCTCCTCGTAATAACAGCTATCGCCAACTACTGGCCCTGAGACATAGCTCTGAGAGACACCGCCAGGCCCTCGCAATGGCGAGGAACCCTCTGGCCCCCCACAAATATTCTTTTTCATGTTTACATGTCTTCGAGCGAGGAAACATGGTAGAATAGTCGTTGGTATTTCTGGAGCCTGCAACAAGAGAAAAGGTGGGAGAAGAGAAAGCAAACGGGACAATAGCAGCAGACACTACTGGCCCGCGATCACTGTCCAAGAAGCAAGTAGTTATTACCATGGTCGGCATGATGTTGGCCATGTTCCTTGGTTCACTTGACCAGACGATAGTCGGCACTGCCATGCCGCGAATCGTCGCTGACCTCGGCGGATTCACTCACTACACATGGATTACCACTGCCTATATAATCGCCTCCACCGTTACCGTGCCAATCACTGGTAAACTGACCGATATATACGGTCGAAAGTGGTTCTATACCGCGGGAATAGCAATCTTTATAGGTGGTTCCATTCTCTGTGGCTTTAGCCAGACAATGCTGCAAATCATCATCTTTCGAGGGCTGCAGGGTGTAGGCGCCGGGATCATGATGGCCAATGCGTTTATCATTATTGGCGACCTTTTTCCGGCGAGTGAAAGAGGGAAGTACCAAGGTTTGGCCGTTGCGGTGTTTGGCATATCGTCCGTAATTGGGCCAACGCTGGGTGGGTTCATCACCGATGTCCTCTCATGGCACTGGGTCTTCTTCGTCAATGTGCCTCTGGGGATATTGGTCATTGGTCTATTTATACTCTTCTTCCCCCACTTGCGGCCGGCCAGTCTGAAACGCAAAATAGATTACTTGGGCCTTGTGACGCTTATACTCTCGGT
>CAZZJX010000269.1:0-1588 GCA_964654845.1 uncultured Dehalococcoidales bacterium | reverse complement strand
ACCGAGCCGAGGAGCCCATTATTCCTCTATGGATATTCAAGAACCGGATTGTAGCCGTATCGACGATCGTTACCTTTTTGACCGGTTTTGGCACATTCGGGGCCATTATCTTCATCCCGCTCTTCTTTCAGGGCGTGCTGGGGACATCGGCCACCGCCAGCGGCAGCTTCTTAACGCCTATGATGTTGGGAGTGGTAGCGGGTAGCATTGTCTCCGGGCAGGTTCTCTCACGCACAGGGGGACATTACCGGTTGCAAGGTGTTGTGGGGCTGGCAATCATGGCATTGGGTTGCGGGCTAATCTCTATAATGACGGTTGAGACCAGCTATGCGACAGCGGTGGTTTACATAATCATTGCAGGCATTGGAGCGGGCATTATCATGCCTCTGTACACCATCGCGGTACAGAACGCGGTCCCTTATGCCGTTATGGGAGTGGCTACGTCTTCGAATGCCTTCGCTAGGTCCTTTGGCGGCGCTTTGGGACTGGCTATTTATGGGTCAGCGCTGAACAATCGGTTCGCGAAGGAGTTCGTCAGTGGCCTTTCCGATACCGCAAAGGCGGTCATACCACCAGATGCGTTAGATACACTGGCGCATAATCCACAGGCACTTGTGAGCCCCGAGGCCCAAAGCCAGTTGAGGGCTATGTTTGAGCAGTTGGGGACGCAAGGGATAGCACTCTTTGAGGAGGTATTGGAATCGCTCAAGATGGCTCTCAGTACCGCCTTAGGTGAGATTTTCTTCATAGGTATGATAGTGATTATGATCGCCTGGGTAGCTAATCTCTTCATCAAGGAAATACCGCTGCGAAAGCACCATGGCTAGCTGAAACCTGGGCATACAGACGTAAGAACCTATGATTACATAAAATATTTATCTTTTGCACCGCCTTTCTTGTGTTCGGGTGGCCATCAAAGGTCGGGTTTTGCTACCTCGCATTGTAACTTATCAGAATTCACAGTTTCTAGAGACAGATCACCGCCAGTTCGTAACCCGATAAGACACGCCAATGTATGCAACAGGCTGAGATATCTTGCTTGACTTTGGCCTAATGCCAGCCTACAATCCTGCAGTGTAACAGGTCGATATTTAGATTACCTAAATCGAATACCTGGGAGGTACTGATGAGCAACTATGAGACGCTTCTGGTGGAAAAGGAGGAGTGGATTGGCACCATTACCCTCAATCGTCCCGAAAGATTAAATGCCTTCAATACCAAGATGCGCGAAGAGTTTCCTCAAGCTATGCGTGAAATGGCAGGCGATCCCGATGTTAGGGTTGTGGTGGTGACTGGGGCAGGTGAGGCCTTTTCTGCCGGTGCCGATATACACGATTTTGCTGCGGCGGTGGAGTTGAGAGGGAAGATGCCAGCGGGAGGTCCAGCACCCGAGTCGGCAATAAACGCTATGCCGACTTTCATGAGGGAGATGGGGAAGGTGATCATCTGGTCTATCAACGGTGTCTGTGTTGGGATGGCTTTGACTTTAGGATTGTGCGCTGACATAAGGATCGCTTCGGAGAAGGCCCGATTTGGCGCTGTCTTCACACGTTTGGGCATAATACCCGAATATGGTTCCACTTACACC
>CAZZJX010000268.1:0-2560 GCA_964654845.1 uncultured Dehalococcoidales bacterium | reverse complement strand
GTAGCCTAGAGCATCTGCTCTAGGCATGGTTGGAGCGGATGCTCCAACCTACCCCTTATTATAATGCGTTCGCCCTAACCCCTTCGGTAAACTCAGGACAGGTATGCCGAAGTGAATACTCATTCTAATGGGTAGCCTAGAGCATCTGCTCTAGGCATGGTTGGAGCGGGTGCTCCTCTCCTGAGGCGAGTCGGTGTCGCCTGAGGCGACCCTCAGGAGACCTTTGGCGACAACGCACCCCATTGTAATCTGATAATAGATTTTCCTCGTTAATTAGTTTTTAAAATGACGTTCATGGTTCGACAGGCTCACCACGAACGGTGTTTGGCTCACCACGAACGGTGTTTGGCTCACCACGAACGGTGTCTTGCTCATCACAAATGGTTCGACAAGCCTGTCCTGAGCCTGTCGAAGGGCTCACCACGAACGGTGTCTTGCAATGCCTTTTCGCATGATTCATTGGTGGGCGACCGATTGTAAGTGTTTAGTCCTGTCCCCACACCCTGACCTTCCCCTCCCCCAGCGTATAGCACGGACCGGCGTCCGCTCTTTTCGCCCTGTGCCAGGGTGTCTTTTCCCATGCCCGCAGTATACGCCGATTGGTAACTGGCAGAATCCCAAGGTCAACAGTTTTCTCAGCAATCTTACTCAGGAATCCGGGCAATTCATAGCACCGGGAATAAAGTCGGGCCAGGAACTCGAAGAGCCTTCTAAATGCTCTAACCTCCTCTGCAGATATGCTCTTCTGCTCAAGGACGGTATCCTCAAAGTAGGAATCGGTGTGCTTGTCGGTCAACAGGCCTTCCTTCTTGCATGTCTCGAACAGCTTTGTCCCGCGATAGGGATAGAAGATGGAAACATGTATCACCTTCGGCTTTACCCTGGCATTGAGCTTGACGGTGTCCAGAATCTGAGCCCTGGTCTCAAAGGGGAGCCCGAGCATGTTATAGCTCAGGGTCTTGATACCCACCTCATCGCAAAAGGAGAAGGCATCGATGATGCGCCGGGTGCTCACATGGCGGTCTAGAACCTCGCGCCGCACGTACTCATTGCCGCTCTCCACCCCGAAGCGCATCAGAGTGCACCCTGCCGACCTTGCCATCCGGGCAATATCCCGGTTCATCAGGTTGGGCTGGCAATTCATCTCGAATGGCAGTTTTATCCGCTTGCTATACTCCCTGGTGAAGTCCTCAAACCACTGCTTGTTAAGCGGCAAAAGGTCGTCATGAAAAACGTTATATTCGACCTGGGGGAAGTTCTTTGTTACTATCTCCACCTCTTCGATGAGGTTCTCCACGCTTCGCAGCCTGATATATCCATTGCCGCCGTACAACTGCTTTACGGCGTGATTGCAGCAGTAGTTACAGTTATAGGGGCAGCCACGAGAGGCCATGTAAACGCTCCGCCCCATGAAACCCACATCAAAGCTCTTTTCATAAGGGAAGACCTCCCGGTCAGGAAAGGGCAAGGTATCCAGGTCATCGACAAGCGGTCTCAGCGGATTTCGGTGAACCTTGCCGTCCTGCTTGACCCACAGGTTGGCGATGCCGGCAATGTCTTTTCCAGCGCCGAGATTATCACAGACCTCCAGAAGGGCCTCCTCCCCCTCACCAAGGCAGACCACGTCGATGTCCTCCAGGGCGATGACCTCCTCAGGGCTTAAGGTGGGATGTATGCCACCGCAAATGGTGAGCGCCTTGGAATGGCCCCTGGTCAGCCTCGCCAGGGGAGCGAGATGGGGGAAGGTGTTCGTTACTATGGAGAACGCCACCACATCGGGACGATTTCCTGTCAGGAAATCAACATATTCTCCCTCATCCACGTTGCCCAGGACATGGTAGAATTGGCATTCATGTCCTCCACGCCTTAAATAGGCGATTAGCGAACCGATGCCAACATGAAATGGGCCCATAACCCGGTAGCTGGGATCGATATAGACGAAGGCGACCCTCATTTAACTCCCATCAAATCTTTTGCCCGTGCAGGATAAACTCAAAGGCAAAGCGGTTAAACAGCCAGGGCATGGTCCTCCCCAGGCGTTCCCATAAGCGGGCGATGGATGAGGGGGTTCCGGCAGGGGCATGGGTAAGAGCTGTGACCTGGAATTGTGATATGCCGTCTCTAGCAAGAATGCTCATCACCTGGCGTGCTGAAATGGCATTTTCGTAGGGGGAGGGGCATGCCAGTCCTGACGGCAGAAGGAATCCGGGGAGGCGAAGCTGGAAGATGGCGTGCTTGTTGGGCTCAGCGATAATGATATGGCCTCCCAGTTTAACCACCCTGGCCATCGCCAGAAGGGGCTCATCGATGGGGTGGGAGTGATGAACCGAGCCCTTGGAGAAGACCACATCGAAGGCCTCGGCACGGAAGGGTAGGCGGCGGGCATCGCCACAGACACAGTTCCTTGCCCCTGCCTCCGCCAGGTCCTCAAGAGGACCGCTGGCGACATCCAGGTTGACAATAAAAGCCCCTTCAATTTCTAAAGGCAGCGATACCAAGCGGTCATTACCGCTCCCCACATAGAGCAGGCTCTTCCCTTCGACTTCGCCAGCCCTCTGTT
>CAZZJX010000267.1:0-2560 GCA_964654845.1 uncultured Dehalococcoidales bacterium | reverse complement strand
CACCAGCACGATTTCATGGATCGGGTAATCGCGGTCCAGTTCGATTTCCACCCATTCCGGGTTTTCGGCGGTCTTGTACGCCCAGGAGCGGTAGCCGATGGCGCCGATCCCGCTGCGCAGGCTGTAGTGGGCGAGCTGTTCCAGATCAGAGTCGATGGTAGCCAGACGTTGCTCCAGACGGGGCAGGGAAAGTGCTTTCAGCGGAGTATTTGTTTTTGCGAAAGCGCTCATAACTGGCAGAATCAATACCAGCAGAGCCGTCATACGAATAAAGTGCATTCGACGCATATCGTCCTATATCACTTATTCAGTAGTACATACCATCGTTCTACGTCCCAATGAGCGTATTATATCACGATAAGGCGTTGGCGGATATAGCAAGAAAAGGTGATAGGCACGTTTCCCCAGATTCTATACAATGATAGGGTGGCAACTCAAAATGATCGGTCGTCTGGATGGGCATTGATGGCATCAAGGCGTATTGATGCAAGAAAGCTATCCAGACGATTGGCCTAAATAGGGCATTAGGACTGAAACCATAGTGTTAAGTCGTCTTCTAATTGAGTCATTGCTTGTGCTTGATGAATGTTATCGATAACCGAGGAGATGAGCCCTTTATTGTGGCTCCTTTCCTATTATATATAGACCAGCGAAAACGAGTTTTTTGTAAACACACAATAGCTGAAGTAATCATAGTTAGATAATGATAATATTAAGAGAATGTGTGATATCATTAATGAGCGTTCAACACAAACAATTAGGAGTAAACCTATGAAACGGAAAGCTTTTACACTCATTGAATTGTTAGTCGTGATTGCTGTCATTGCCGTTCTGATGGGGATCTTGATGCCATCTTTGCGTATGGCCCGTGAACAGGCCCGGAGTATTGTTTGCTCCAGCAATCTCAAGACCCTGGTGCTGGGCTATACGTTGTATGCAGGAGACAATAACGGCAAGCTCGTAAATGGCCATTGTCATGTGAGTGGCTTTGATCCCAAAAATCCCTACTGGGTTATGATCCCACCGAACGGGGAAAGTTCAACTGTGGAAGAAAAGATCGAGTACATCAAACAGGGGGCACTCTGGAAATATGTCAACAATGAGAAGGTGTATCGGTGTCCTTCGGATATAAGAAATAGAAACGCTGCACACAGTCAGGCCTATCGATCCTATGCCATTCCCGGAGGGCTCAATGGTCAAGGCCCGGGAAGCGAGATTGAGGTATGTAAGAACATGTCGGATATAAAGCGATCCAGCGAAAAGTTTATCTTCCTGCCGGAATGCGACACAAGAGGTTACAACAGAGGATCCTGGTTAATGGGTCCGGTCGTCGGACGGTGGGTCGATGCAATGGGTATCTATCATCGTGGACGCAGTACCTTTTTTGGTTTCGCTGACGGCCATGCAGGCAAGCGTTCCTGGCAGAGTCAGGGTCTGGTGGATTGGTGTTTCACGGCTATTGATTACCCGGGAAGTTTCGCATTTTATCGAAATGTCCCGGCAGGCGACGTAGACGAGGCAGCGGATTGGAACTGGGCGGTAGAGGGCTACGCTTGCAAGTCCTTGACCGGGCCAATCTACAGACCTTGACTGGGCCAGTCTCCAGAGGTGGTGGTCTTAAACTGAGACACGTAATAGGTACAGGTGATGAGCACCCTCTGCCTTGAGAATAGACAGTAGATAAGAAGAATGGGGATGATTATGAAAAATTTAGTGATTGCAGGGATTTTGGGAGCGCTGATCATGCAGGGTGTTGCTGCGGAAAACGGCATGGACGAGATGTGGGGCCAGAGTGTTGTTAAGTTGCGTGCCGAAGATGCCCAGCGCGGCCAACTCTTTTCCGACGGCAACTATGCCATGTTCATTCACTGGGGACTTTACTCGAACCTGGCCAATAAGGTCGATGGTAAAACCTATTACGGTATTGGCGAATGGATCATGCACCAGCGACGTGCCGGGATTCCCGTGGCCGAGTACAAAAAGCTCGCCGAAGAATTTAATCCTACGAAGTTTAATGCCAAGGCTATCGCCCGGTTAGCGAAGGATGCGGGCATGAAATACATCATTATCACCAGCAAGCACCATGACGGCTTTGCGATGTATGACTCCAAGGCCTGCGATTTCAATATTGTGAAATCCACCCCTTGGAAAAAAGATCCGATGAAGGATCTTGCGGCGGCTTGCCGCGAGGAGGGACTGGGCTTCGGCTTCTATTACTCTCACAACCAGGATTGGACCTTTCCTGGCGGCTACGACGGGCCGAAGGTTGACGAAAATGGCAATCCGGCCACGTTCGACGACTATTTCGCGAAGAAGTGTCTGCCGCAGGTGGAGGAGATCACCAGCGAATACGGACCTATCGAACTGGTCTGGTTCGACACGCCCGGCAAGATGCCAAAGAAGTACGTCCAGCAGTTGGTCGACATTGTGCGTAAGAACCAGCCCGATGCCCTGGTATCGGGACGTGCCGGCCATGGTTTGGGCGACTACCAGACCCTGGGTGATATGGAGGTACCGCATGAGAACGTAGAAGGCATGTGGGAATCGGTGGACACGACCA